>NZ_JBFUIU010001189.1:0-2123 GCF_056401695.1 Variovorax sp. P4_D9 | reverse complement strand
GGAAGACGGTGCGCAGCAGTCGTCCCAAGTGCTCGGCCGCGCGGTGCAGGGGGTCGCCGATCGCCGCCGAACCAGGCGCTGTATCGCCTGCGCGGCCGACACCTTGCCCGCACGAATCGAGGCGACCAGTCGCAACAGATCGTCCCAGTCGTGCTCGATCGCTGTCAGCGATACCTGCCGAACGGTCACTTCCTCGAGTTCCTGCGGAACCGTCCAACCCCGCGGCATAAACAGCTTGCGCTCGCTCAGATTGCGCAGCCGCGCGCACAGGTCGAACCCCAGGAGCTTGGCGTTGGCCATCGCGTCGCTCGTGAAGCCGTGCGAGTCGACAGCAAGAAGCGAGATCCGGATGCGGTCGTCGGTACGGTTCTGCGCTTCGACGCCCTCGACAGCACGCCGGCCTGCCGCTCGTTGAGCACTATGGGCGGGTCATAGAAGATGCCCCAGCGGTCGCGCACGTGGGTGTAGATGCCAGTGGCGTAGGTTCGCCGGCGCGGATCGATGCGTCACCGCCCCTTGTGTGGCTTCCTCCTCTGACGCGAAGCGTCGCGCGTCGTCGGTTCGTCACGCCACTTTGACTTCGATACGCTTAGGCTGGGCATGCTGGGCCTTCGGGATCCGCATTTTCAGCACACCGTTGGCAAGCTCGGCGGAGACCTGGCTGGCGTCGAGTTCCTTGCTCAGCGTGAACACCCGGCGAAACCGACCAAGACCCACCTCGGTATGGCTGATTTGCAGCGTCCCTGGCACGGCCAAGTCCAGCTCTGCATCAATCGTTAGGGTCACGGCCTCCACCTGCAGATGCAGCCTGTCCTTTGAAACGCCCGGAAGGTCCGCATAGAGCGTGATACCCGTGCTGTCCTCAAACACGTCGACCGGCGGGGTCAGCGCGGGCTCGCTGTATGGGGCCTTGCCTGTGCCCCTGCCAGCAACTTGATTCGCAGCAGCGGGCCTTTGTGTGTCGAGCTCGTTCATGATCCGTTCCCTTTCATTGAATGGCGATGCGACGAGGCTGCGCGGAGGCACGTCGCTGGATAGTGATGCGCAGAACGCCGTCCCGGTACTTGGCTTCGATGGCGTCTGGATCCGCATCGTCGGGCAGGCTCAACACGCGGCGAAACGTGCCCGCGAACCTCTCGTTGATGTGGACGGTGGATTTGGCGTCGCGCGTGGCCTCCGGTAGGGTCGCCATGCGCTCGCCGGCAATGGTCAGAATGCCGCGGTCAAGATTCACTTCCAGGGTGGATGGATCCACACCCGGCGCGAAAGCGTAGACCTCGACCGTTTGCGGCGTTCCACCAACATTCAACGCCGGGAAGCCGCCGCGGCCAAAGCCACGGATAGAGGGAGACAGATCGAATGCCTGCTGCATTTCGCGTTGCAGGCGATCCATCTCCTCGAACATGTCGCGCGCGAAAAGAGTTCGGTACATAGTGAAGCCTCCAATTCATGTTGAAAGGAGCGCCGCAGGGACACCAGCGCCTCCGTGGAAGATTTGAGTCCAGAAGACTGAGTTTCAAGAGGCGGGTGTGGTTTGAACCTTTGTGGCCGGGGCCACAGCGCCCGGCCCTCCGCGGCCAAGCTACTTATCCCCTCCGCTTTCTCGGCGCGCCGTGCCTTGATTCCTCTTTATAAGGTGCGCAGCTGCGCCTTGCTCGCGTAACGCTGCACGTGCCCGTTGATCCATGAGCTCCTTGGCGGTGGTTGTGGGCTCGCCCGCAACAGCCCTCGACGATCGACTGTGCCGGCTCGCGGATCCGAGTCGAGGGCACATGGCACGCCAATAATACTCGGCAGGCCAGTTGATCCACGTCAACCTCTGCAAGCGGTCCACCGCACAGACTCGGTTGAATTTCCTGGTTCCATCCCACATGCCGGGATCGGAGTCATCCATGCGCCAAGACAAACTCACCACCAAATTCCAAGAAGCTCTCGGCGACGCCCAGTCGCTCGCCCTCGGCAATGACAACGCCTACATCGAGCCGGTCCACCTACTGGTCGCCATGCTGCGCCAGGACGATGGACCGCGCGCGCTGCTCGAACGAGCCGGTGCCAACGTGCCGGGCCTGTTGCACGCTGCCGAGGCGGCGATCAAGAAACTGCCGCAGGTCGAGGGCCATGAC
>NZ_JBFUIU010001188.1:0-2127 GCF_056401695.1 Variovorax sp. P4_D9 | reverse complement strand
TGCGCCGCGGTGGCCGGTCCGCTCAAGCCCTCGTAGGTGATTTTGTACTTGAGCACGTTGGTGTCCTTGTTGAGCCAGGCCTCGGCCATGCCGCTGCCGCGCGTCATGTTGGGCGGCACCTCGCTGGCCGCATTCATGGCGCCGCTGAAGCTCGCGGTGTTCGACTTCGACATCATTCCGCAGCCCGCGAGGGCCGCCGTGGCGACACCCGCAACCAGGGCCAGGCGCAAGATTCTTCCGTATCGGGTCATGGGACCTCTCCATCGAGTTGTGATGCGTCAAGCTTAGGCAGTGGCGATCGTCCGCGATGTCGGCCACCGCCCCGACTTTCGAGACCCGATGGCATCATCCGCCGCATGAACACCCTTCCCTCTGCGAGCGAGGTCACCGCCTTCTGGCGCGATGCCGGCCCGCGCCGCTGGTTCGCCAAGAACGAGGCCTTCGATGCCGAATTCAAGGCCCGCTTCGAACCCGCACACCACCTCGCCGCCAGCGGCGCACTCGACCACTGGGCCGCCGACGCCGAAGGCGCGCTGGCGCTGCTGGTGCTGCTCGACCAGTTGCCTCGTAATGCCTGGCGCGGCAGCGGCCACATGTTCGCGACCGACGGCAGGGCGCTGGCGGTCGCGCAGGCGGCGATCGCGGCCGGATTCGACCAGCAGGTCGAGCCGGCGCTGCGCCCGTTCTTCTACCTGCCCTTCACGCATTCGGAATCACTGGCCGACCAGGAGCGCTCGGTTGTGCTGTGCCGGGCACTCGACGACAGCACGCAGCGCTTCGCCGTGCTGCATCGCGACATCGTGGCGCGCTTCGGTCGCTTTCCGCATCGCAATGCCGCCCTGGGACGCCGCAGCACGGCGGAAGAGCAGAAGTTTCTCGACGACGGCGGCTTCGCCGGCTGACGCCGCGAGCCGGGCTTCACATTTTCGGCCGCTTGCCGATATTCCTCTGACAGTCGGATGGGCCGACTTTGAGGAACTGACGTGAAAAACTGGAAGATCGGCACCCGGCTGGGTCTGGGATTCGGCCTTGTGCTGGCATTGATGGCGCTGATGACGGCGCTCGGCACCTGGCGCCTTCACGCGGTAACGGCCGCCGCCGAAGATATCACCCACCAGCCGCTGGCCAAGGAGCGGATCATCAGCGACTGGTACCGGCTGGTGGCGGTCGGCGTGCGCCGAACCACCGCCATCGCCAAGAGTGCCGACCCCTCGCTCGGCCCCTTCTTTGCCGAGGAAAGCGCGAACTCCACCAAGGAGGCGCAAGCCATGCAAAAGCAACTCGAGCCGCTGCTGGTCAGCGAAGAGGAAAAGGCGCTGTGGAAGGGATTCCAGGAGGTGCGGACAAAATACCTCGAAGGGCGAGACGCAGTGGTCAAGGCCAAGGCCGAGGGCACGATGGAGGAGGCCAATCGGGCACTGGACCGGCTGTTCATGCCCGCCGCCAGGATCTACCTGGATAAGGTCCAGCAACTGCTCGAGATGCAGCGACGATCGATCGACGGCACGGTGCTCCAGATCGGCGCCAACTACCGGGCCAGCCGCAACCTGCTGCTCGCGCTCGGGGCCTTCGTGCTGGGGCTGGGCAGCGTCTGCGCCTGGTGGCTCGCGGCCGGCATCACCCGGCCGCTAGGCCGGGCGGTGCAGGTGGCGCAGACGGTGGCCGGCGGCGACCTGACCAGCCGAATCGAGACCGGCGCGCGCGACGAGACCGGGCTGCTGATGCAGGCGCTGAAGCACATGAACGCCAGCCTGGCGAGGGTGGTCGGCGAGGTCCGCACGGGCACCGACACCATCGCCACGGCATCGAGCCAGATCGCGAGCGGCAACCAGGAYCTKTCYTCGCGYACCGAAGARCAGGCCAGCTCGCTGGARCAGACGGCAGCCTCGATGGAAGAACTCACCAGCACCGTCAAGCAGAACGCGGACAACGCACGTCAAGCGAATCAACTGGCCGTCTCGGCCTCCGAAGTGGCCGTCCGGGGCGGCAGCGTGGTCGGCCAGGTGGTCGGCACCATGGGCTCGATCAACGCCTCGTCGCGCAAGATCGTCGACATCATCGGCGTCATCGACGGCATCGCCTTCCAGACCAACATCCTGGCGCTGAACGCGGCGGTGGAAGCTGCAA
>NZ_JBFUIU010001187.1:0-2129 GCF_056401695.1 Variovorax sp. P4_D9 | reverse complement strand
GATGTGATGCGAGCGTTACGCGAAAGCCCAGATGCACCCCGGAAAGATTCTTGGGAACGCGCCTGGGCTTTTCGTATGTGCCGACAAGTCTCAGTAACTTAAGGAAGACGACGATGCCAAGAATTGCTGCTCTAAAGCCGGAACAGGTGCCGGCTGATTCGAAACCGACTCTCGATGCATTCAGTAAAAATCTCGGGTTCACCCCAAATATGCTGGCGACTTTCGCGCAGAGCCCGATCGCGTTCAATGCATGGGCCACCTTCCGCAGCTCCTTGAACAAGGCGCTCGACATGAAGGCGCGTGAAGCCATCAGTCTCATTGTCTCCGAGGTGAATGGCTGCAACTACTGCCTGGCGGTTCACACCTATGCGGCCAATATGGCCAAGATGCCGGCCGACGAAATCATCCTCGCTCGGAAGGGGCATTCCAGTGACCCGAAGCGCGACGCCGCCGTCCAGTTTGCGCGCAAGGTCATCGAGACTCGCGGCCGAGTCAATGACGCCGATGTTAAAGACGTCCGCGATGCCGGCTACACGGATGCGAACGTCATGGAGATTGTCGCGCTGGTGGCCATGTTCTCCCTGACGAACTTTTTCAATAACGTGTTCGATCCCGAGAAGGATTATCCCGCCGTTCCGCCGGCTGGCTCGATCTGACTTAGGAGCAAGAAAGTGACTCTCGATCATCCGATTTTCACGCGCTGGCCGGCGCAGTACGCCGATCGGCTGCAACTCTTTTCCCTGCCAACGCCCAATGGGGTGAAGGTCGGCATCATGCTCGAGGAAACGGGCCTCGCCTACGAGCCGCACCGGATCGACATCATGGCGAACGAAAACCACGACCCGGCCTTTCTCGCGCTCAATCCCAACGGCAAGATTCCTGCAATCTATGACCCCGACGGGCCGAACGGCGCGCCACTCGCGCTGTTCGAATCGGGCGCGATCCTTCTCTATCTTGCCGACAAGACGGGGCGATTTATCTCGGCCGATCAGAACATCCGCTACGAAACGATCCAGTGGGTGATGTGGCAGATGGGCGGAGTCGGGCCGATGTTTGGCCAAGTCGGCTTCTTCAACAAATTCGCAGGCAAAGCCTATGAGGACAAGCGCCCACGCGACCGTTACGCAACCGAATCAGCGCGGCTGCTCGGTGTCCTCGACGACCGTCTCGCAGGCCGCGACTGGGTGATGGGGGCTGATTACAGCGTCTCCGACATTTCGCTGCTCGGCTGGGTGCGCAATCTGATCGGGTTTTACGAAGCGCGCGAGCTCGACGGCTTCGACCGCTTTCTTAATGTGCAGGCGTGGTTCAACCGTGGCCTCGCGCGTCCGGCGGTGCAGCGCGGGCTCGAAGTGACAGCGAGCTAGGTCCGTGAAGAACGAAGGAGGATATCTATGATTGAAATCACTGCCGACATCGAGGCGATTATCAAGCACGCGATATTGTCGTTCGTCGCGACAGTCAACGAAGACGGAACGCCCAATCTTTCGCCGAAGGCGTCTTTGACGGTCAGGAACGGCGTTCTCTACTTCGCCGATATCGCATCGCCCCGGACGATACTGAACTTGAAGCGCAATCCCGCCGTCGAAATTAATGTAATCGATATCTTCCAGAGGCGCGGTTATCGATTCAAGGGCCAAGCGTTGGTACTGCCGCCAGGCGATGAGGAGTATTCGGTGATCGCCGACTGGGTTCGAGCGACGAACGGCCCAGAGTATCCCGTCGATCACGTTGTCAAACTCGAACCCACTTCGATCACCCCGTTGCTGTCGCCGGCCCATGTCTTTGCCGCCCCTCCTCGGAGTCAGGACGAGATCAGGAACACCTACCATCAAAAGTACGGTGTGAAACCCATCGGGGCATAGGTGCGGGGTCCGGGAAAAACGAAGACCAACCGGCCACGTCCGCGCGCCCGTCCGCATACAGCAGCGGGGCGGTCATCCGAATTTCAGGAGCATTCTGTGCAATCAGTCGAGATCAAAGCCATTGAAAACAGCAATTTTGATATTTGGTTTCCGCTGTGGAAAGGCTATCAGCGATTTTACGAAGTGGATATCCCCGAGTCCGTGACGCTCAAAACCTGGGCGCGCTTCTTGGACCCAGTCGAGCCGATGCATGCAGCGCTTGCC
>NZ_JBFUIU010001186.1:0-2131 GCF_056401695.1 Variovorax sp. P4_D9 | reverse complement strand
TTCCCTTCGTGACTGCCCCCCGCTCGCCGGCCAGAAGGTTGCTCACCGCACGCAGCGTCGTCGTCTTGCCTGCACCGTTTCCGCCGAGCAGGGCCACGATGCCGCCTTGCGGCACCGTGAGCGAAACGCCCTTTAGCACCAGGATCACGTGGTTGTAGATAACCTCGATGCCATTGACGATAAGCAGCGGAGCTACCTGCAGCCGCTCGCCTACTGGACTGCGGTCCATGATCGCGTTGACGCTCATTGCAACCTCGATCAGCTCTGGCACTCTTCGGCCGTTCGCCGCGTGATCTTCTTTTCGGCAGCGTACTTGTCTGCCGCCGACTTCACCATCGGCTTCAGGATCGCCATGTCCGCCTCGATCGGATCGGAGACGAAGGACCACTTGGACCCGTCCCATGTCTGCACTCGCGCCGAAGCGACGCCCATGTGGTCGCCGCACGACGTGCTCATCGGATTCTTCAGCTTTCCAAACCCCAGAGCTTCAAGTCGCTTGGCATCGAGGTTCAGGTTCTCCAGGCCCCAGCGGACCTGCTCACCCGTCATTGGCTTGCCCTTGCCAAATCGCTCCTGCGCACGGCGAACCGCCTCGACCGTGATCATCGAGATGATCATTCCGTTGTTGTACAGAATCGAGGCGACCTCCTCCTTGGGTCCTGTGCCTTGGCCCTTGGCATGAACGTGCTTGAGGATCTCCTCCGTCACCTTCGTGCCACCCAGCAGGTTTTGCATGTTGATGGCGCTGTAGCCCTTGGCCCCCGCGCCGACATCCTTCACATCGGGCTCGGTGCCGGACCAGTAGACGCCCAGCATCTTCTCTCGCGGGAAGCCAGTCGACTGCGCTTCCTTGAGCGCCGTGGAGTTCATCACGCCCCAGCCCCAAAGGATGACGTAGTCGGGGCGTGACTGCCGGATCTGCAACCAGGTGGCCTTCTGCTCGACGCCCGGTGCCGTCACCGGCAAAAGTTGGAGATCGAAGCCGTGCATGCGCGCGCGTTCCTGCAGCACCGCAATCGGTTCCTTCCCATACGGAGAATCATGGTACGCAAAGGTGATCTTCTTTCCCTTGAGCTTGTCCAATCCGCCTTCCTTGCGACCGAGATGCTGGATCAGGATGTCGGCAGCAGTCCAGTACGTTCCGGCGATGGGAAAGTTCCAGGGGAAGATGCCACCGTCCGCGGCCTCCGAGCGGCCGTAGCCTGGCGTGATCAGCGGGATCTTGTCGAGCGGCGCCTTGTCGGTCAGGGCGAAGGTGATGCCGGTAGCCTGCGGATCGAACGCGGTAGCGCCCGTGGGGCCCTTGCCCTTGAGGCGTTCGTAGCATTCGACGCCACGATCGGTTGCGTAGCCGGTCTCGCACTCTTCGTACGTCAGCTTGACCCCATTGATGCCGCCATCGCGCTCGTTGATCAGCTTCAGGTAGTCCTGCTTTCCGTTGGCCCAAGGTGTCCCGCTGGGCGCATAGGGGCCGGTGCGATAGACCAGTAGGGGAACGAACTGCTCTTTGGCGCCTGCGGCAGGTGTTTGAGCGATGCCGTTCGACGCGCAGAGGAGCGCTGTGGCGAAGGCAAGAGAGAGCGCCATTTGCTTTTTGATTGACATGTCTTCTCCAGTTGGTGTTGGTAGGGTTTCTTCAGTGCGCGAATGGCCAGAGCAGCAACTTCTCTTTGGCGGTCGCCCACATGCGGGCAAGGCCGTGCGGCTCGACGATCAGGAAAAAGACGATCAAGGCGCCAAAGATCATCGATTCCAGGTGCGAAGCAAGCGTCGTGGGAATCGCGAATCCGAACATGGACGGCACCTGATTCAGCAGCAGCGGAAGCAGGACGATGAAGGCCGCGCCAAAGAAGCTGCCGACAATGGACCCGAGCCCACCGATGATGACCATGAAAAGAAGCTGGAACGATCGGTCGATGCTGAATGCGGCTGGCTCCCAGCTTCCCAAGTGGACGAAGCCCCAGAGCGCGCCGGCAACACCGACGATGAAGCTACTGACGGCAAACGCCGTTAGCTTGGCATACACCGGTCGTATCCCGATCACCGCTGCGGCCACGTCCATGTCGCGCATCGCCATCCACTCTCGTCCGATAGCGCCACGCACCAGATTCTTCGCCATCAGTGCAAACAC
>NZ_JBFUIU010001185.1:0-2134 GCF_056401695.1 Variovorax sp. P4_D9 | reverse complement strand
GGCCGGAGCCGCTGCGGGCGCGGCCGCGCCGGCCTTGCCTTCGGTGTCGATCCGGGCGATCAATTGATCGGCGACGACGGTGGCGCCATCGCCCTGGACGATCTCGGCCAGCACGCCGGCGGCCGGCGCCGGCACCTCGAGCACGACCTTGTCGGTCTCGATCTCGATCAGGATTTCATCGATGGCGACGGCGTCGCCGGCTTTCTTCTTCCACTGCAGCWTGGTGGCTTCGGCCACGGACTCGGACAACTGGGGGACTTTGACTTCAACGATGGACATTTTTTATCTGCTCGCTTCGTGTTTTCTTATGGAGATGGATCGAGTCGATCCTGTTACTTGGTCAGCACGAAGCCTTTGAGCTTGCCGAACGCGCCGTCGACCAGCGCCTTCTGCTGTTCCTGGTGGAGATGCGAGTAGCCGACCGCGGGCGATGCCGAAGCGGCACGGCCGGAGTAGCCGAGCTTCTGGCCTTCCTGCATGTTTTCGTGGATGTAGTGCTGCACGAAGAACCAGGCACCCTGGTTCTGCGGCTCGTCCTGCGACCAGACGATGTCGACCAGGTTCGGGTACTTCTTGAGTTCGGCGGCGAAGGCCTTGTGCGGGAACGGATAGAGCTGCTCGACGCGGATGATCGCCACGTCGTCGCTGTCCCGCTCCTCGCGCTTCTTCGCCAGGTCGTAGTAGACCTTGCCGGAGCAGGCGATGACGCGCTTGACCTTCTCGGCCTTCAGTTCCTTGTTGTCCGGAATGACGGTCTGGAAGGAACCCTTGGTGAACTCGGACAGCGGCGAGGTCGCGTCCTTGTTACGCAGCAGCGACTTCGGCGTCATGATGATCAGCGGCTTGCGCAGGTGGCGGACCATCTGGCGGCGCAGCACATGGAAGATCTGGCTCGCCGTCGTCGGCTGCACCACTTGCATGTTGGTGTCGGCCGCGAGCTGCATGAAGCGCTCCAGACGCGCCGAGCTGTGCTCCGGACCCTGGCCTTCGTAGCCGTGCGGCAGCATCAGCGTGATGCCGTTGACGCGGCCCCACTTGACCTCGCCCGAGGCGATGAACTGGTCGATCACGACCTGCGCGCCATTGACGAAGTCTCCGAACTGGGCTTCCCAGATCACCAGCGTGTTCGGGTCGTTCGAGGCGTAGCCGTATTCGAACGCCAGCACGGCTTCTTCCGAGAGGATCGAGTCGATGACGACGAACGGCGCCTGGTTGTCGGCCACGTTCTGCAGCGGCACGTAGGTGCCTTCGTCGAACTTCTCGCGGTTCTGGTCGTGCAGCACTGCGTGGCGGTGCGTGAAGGTGCCACGGCCGCTGTCCTCGCCGGACAGGCGGACCGGGTAGCCGCTGGCCACCAGCGAGGCGAAGGCCATGTGCTCGCCCATGCCCCAGTCGACATTGACGTCGCCGCGACCCATCGCGGCACGATCGTCGAGCACCTTCTTGACCAGCGGATGCACCGTGAAGCCCTCGGGGGCCTTGGTGATGCGCTCGGCCAGCCGCTTCCATTCGGCGGTCGGGATCGCGGTGTCGCCGGCGTCGGTCCACTTCTTGTTGAGGAAGGGGCTCCAGTCGACCGCGTACTTGCTCTTGAAGTTGGTCAGCACCGGGTCGGAGGTATTCTTGCCGGCGTCGAATGCCGCGCGCTGCGCCTTGACCAGGTCGTCGCCGAGCGTGTCGCCCAGGCCCTGGGCGGCGAGCTTGTCGGCGTACAGCCTGCGCGTGCCGGGATGCTGGGCGATCTTCTTGTACATCAGCGGCTGCGTAAGCGCCGGCGTGTCCTGCTCGTTGTGGCCGAGCTTGCGGAAGCAGACGATGTCGACCACCACGTCCTTCTGGAACTCCATCCGGAATTCGAGGGCGAATTGCGTCGCCAGCACCACGGCCTCGGGGTCGTCGCCGTTCACGTGCAGCACCGGCGCCTCGATCATCTTGACGATGTCGGTGCAATAGAGCGTCGAGCGGCTGTCGCGCGGGTCGCTGGTGGTGAAGCCGATCTGGTTGTTGATCACGATGTGGACCGTGCCGCCGGTGGAGTAGCCGCGCGTTTCGGCCAGCGCCAGCGTTTCCATCACGACGCCCTGCCCTGCAAAGGCGGCGTCGCCGTGCACGATCACCGGCAGCACCTGCTTGC
>NZ_JBFUIU010001184.1:0-2140 GCF_056401695.1 Variovorax sp. P4_D9 | reverse complement strand
GCCAAACACTGGTGGAGGACTCGGACCGACCCATTCGCCGACGCGTGGCCAGTCATTGAAGGGTGGCTCATCGCGGAGCCCTCGATAGCGGCCAAGGCCTTGATGGCTCGTCTGGTCGCGATGGTTCCAGAGATTTACGACGGTAAGGCGCAGCTGCGGACACTGCAGCGCCGGGTGAAGGCCTGGCGCAGCGCGCGCGTCACCGAAATGGTCCTGGGCGGTCTGCGCAAGGCTGATGCAGTGCCGGCCGAAGTCTGAACGCAGTCGAGCACCTTACGCGATGCCGAGGGGGGCCGGGCGCTTCGCGCCCGGCAGGCCATGGACATGTGGACGATGCGCCTGCGGCGCACCGGCTGCGACCGTGGACAACGCGCCGGCATGCCAACGTCAAGCATTGAGAGGTGAGAATGCGACCGATGAACCAGGAAGAATACGAAGGCTTGATTCCCGAGGCCGCCGCGCGCGAGCCATCCATGACCCAGAGCGTCTATCGGAGCTTGGTCGAACTGATCCTCAGCGGGCAGTTGCGCCCTGGTTTGATGGTGGCGCCCGAACGCGGGCGGAGGCGCGACGAGATGAAGGCGGCCGTCAAGGTTTGAAACCGGCTTCACACGACGCAGGCTGTCAGCCCATCGGCCTGGAAAGCCAAAGCGTGCCAATCTGCATGAAAAGGCCAACCTTGCGCAGAAACCGCGATTGCTAAGTCTGTCAGGCTTAGTCTTTTCAGACCTAACCGTATCAATCTACACGGAAAGGACGATTTCCCCGCCAACAGGAGCAAAGCGGCCTTTTGTAGCAGGGGGCGATGATGAGAGACGGAATTGGCAAGGTACGGACAATCATTCAAGGACAAGGCGGTGGCACGGCTGTTGCCACCTGAGAGTGCGACGTTGGAAGACGTGTCGCGCGAGGTCGGTGTGGGCGCCGCCTTGCCGACGTACCAGTTTGGGGGTATATCAGCATGCGTGAGGCATCCGCCCTGTTTTCGTACGGTCGAGTTGCAGACCGGAAAGGAGCGCCAGTGAAGAAAKCTGCCGTGTTTTCGCTTTTGGCCGCGGGCACCCTGCTCGCCGTTGCGCCTCGAATCCAGTGGGTTCCACATCCGCACGAACTGAAACCTGCAAGGCAACCAGCGAGCAGGAGGTTGCCGCGCTGTTTGACCGCTGGAACCAGTCATTGCAAACCGGCGACCCGCGCAAGGTGGTTGAAAACTACGCGGATAAATCCGTTTTGCTTCCCACCGTTTCCAACACMCCGCGTCTCAATGCGGCGCAAAAGCAAGACTACTTCGAGCACTTTCTTCAAGACAAGCCGTTCGGTCGCATCGATTCCAGAACCATAGAGATCGGTTGCACCACGGCCGTGGATGCTGGCCTGTATACCTTCACCTTCGCCAAGACGGGCGCTGTCGTCAAGGCGCGGTACACGTACACCTACAAGTGGGACGGTAGTCGGTGGCTGATCACCAGCCACCATTCTTCAGCCATGCCGGAGAAGTAAAGGCTGGTAGAAGCGCGCACCGCYGCTGCGCGCGTGTAGGGTTCGTCCAGCAATGAAAGTAGGCCATCGGTTGTACAGATGGACCCCGGCCGCAACGCCCGCCTTGGTGCAGGGCGTACAGCCGGTATGGGCCCCGAGCGGTCCTTGAGCAATCGAAGTTCGACGGCGCAAAGCGGTCATCCTCGGCTTCTTCAACCATCGGAAACGGTCGCTGGAACGACGGGTTGGGCCTGCCCGCGGGTGAGGGCGCGCACTCGATAGGTCAGAGGTCCTTCAGCCCCTGCAATTGCCCAACCCACCGGTCGGCTTCACGTCATCACAATCGGCCAAGGAGCGAGCCACCGGGATCTTCGCGCCTGTGCCGTGGTCGCGGTCATGAGTCGGTCCGATCGAGAAACATGCTCGCGTGCGCCACGAAGAGGTCTGCGAACTGGAAGAGTGCGCCGTGACCTGAGTCCGGGTAGATGATGAGTTGGCCGTTCGGAAGGTTCTTGGCCAGGTTGTATGAATTGATGGTCGGAACCATTCGGTCTTCGCAGCCATTCACCACCAGCGTCGGATGTGTGCTTCCGCGCAAAGCCGCGAACGGCTCGCCCTTCGGTGTCCGGTAGGCCGTGAAGGCAGATGCCTGCGCGAGCAT
>NZ_JBFUIU010001183.1:0-2146 GCF_056401695.1 Variovorax sp. P4_D9 | reverse complement strand
GGATACGGCGATGATTTCAGTAGCAGCGCCCTTCTCCTTCAGGCGCRCYGCCTCTTCGACCGCGATCTCGTCGAAGGGGTTCATGCTCWTCTTCACGTTGGCRWTGTCGACGCCGGTGCCGTCGCTCTTCACGCGCACCTTGACGTTGTAGTCGACGACCCGCTTGACGGGGACAAGAATCTTCATTGATGGCTCCAAGGATTGTCGGTGGGACGGTCACGCGTCCGCCATGAGCTGGCGGCCGATGATGATCTGCTGGATCTGCGTCGTGCCCTCGTACAGGCGCAGCAGACGCACGTCGCGGTAGAAGCGCTCGACCGGGAAGTCGTTGATGTAGCCCGAGCCACCGTGCACCTGCACGCCGCGGTCGGCTACCCGACCGACCATCTCGGTGCAGAACAGCTTGCAGCACGACGCGCGCATGCTCACGTCCGGGTCGCTGACACCGGCCCCGCCCTTTGCGTCGTATCGCAGCGCGCAGTCTTGCACCATGCTCCAGCCGGCATACAGCTCGGCCTGGCTGTCGGCCAGCATCGCTTGGACCAGCTGGAAGTCGCCGATCCGCTTGCCGAACTGCTTGCGTTCGCGCGCATAGGCAACGGCTTCGTTCAGGATGCGCTGCGCCATGCCGCAGGCCACCGCCGAGATGTGCAAGCGGCCGCGGTCGAGCACCTTCATCGCCGTCTTGAAGCCCTGCCCCGGCTTGCCGCCGATCAAGTTGGCCGCCGGCACGCGGACGTTGTCGAGCACCACGTCACAGGTCTTGGTGCCGCGCTGGCCCATCTTCTTGTCGGGCTTGCCCAGCGTGAGGCCCGGCAGCCCGGCCGGCACGATGAACGACGAGATCCCGCCCGCGCCGGGGCCGTCGGTGCGCGCCATCAGCGTGAAGGCGGCGGCGCGCGGCGCGTTGGTGATGAAGCGCTTGCTGCCGTTGAGGATGTAGTCGTCGCCGTCGCGCTCGCCGCGGGTCTTGATTGCCGCCGAGTCCGAACCCGCGTCGGGCTCGGTCAGCGCGAAGGACATGATCAATTCGCCGGTCGCGACCTGCGGCAGGATGGCCTTCTTCTGCGCCTCGGTGCCGTCCATCAGGATGCCCTGCGAGCCGATGCCGACGTTGGTGCCGAATACCGACCTGAAGGCCAGGGAAGTGTGGCCGATCTCGTAGGCCACACGGCATTCCTGCGCCATCGACAGGCCGATGCCGCCATATTCCTCGGGGATCGACAGGCCGAACAGGCCCATCGCCTTCATGTCGGCCACGATGTCGGCGGACACTTCGTCGTGCGCCTCGACATCGGCTTCGGCGGGCACCAGGCGTGTTTGCACGAAGCGCTGCACAGTGGCCAGCAACAGCTCGAAAGATTCGGTATCCAGGGCCATGGTGTCTCGCGATGGTTGGTTGGGAAATAGGACGAAGAGATCAACGGTGCCTGAACACCGGCTTTCGTTTGTCGAGGAAGGCGTGCATGCCTTCGTGCGCATCCTCGCTGGCAAAACGCGCATGGAGTTGACGCCGCTCGAAGCCGATGCCCTCGGAGAGCGAGGCTTCCCAGGCGCGGTTCACGGACTCCTTGATCGCCATCAGCGCCGGCAGCGAGAAGGTTGCAATGCGGGCGGCCAGGTCGATGGTCTCGGCGAGCAGGCGGTCGTCCGCCACCACCCGCGAGACCAGGCCGTAGCGGTCGGCCTCTGCCGCATCCAGCATGCGGCCCGACAGGCACATGTCCATGGCCTTGGCCTTGCCGATGGCGCGCGGCAGGCGCTGGGTTCCGCCGGCACCGGGCAGCATCGCGAGCTTGATCTCGGGCAAGGCGAAGCGGGCAGATTCGGCGGCGATGACCATGTCGCAGGCCATCGCCAGCTCGCAGCCCCCGCCCATGGCGAAGCCCGCCACCGCGGCGATCACCGGCTTGCGCACGCGCCGGATGGTTTCCCAGTTGCGCGTGATGAAGTCGCCCTGGTAAACATCCATGTAGCTCCAGTCCGCCATCGCCGCAATGTCGGCCCCGGCCGCGAAGGCTTTGCCGTTGCCGGTGATGACGATGGCGCCGATGTTCGCATCGGCATCGGAAGCGAGCAGCGCTGCGCCCAGAGCGTCCATCAGCGCATCATCGAGCGCGTTCATCTGCCGCGGCCTGTTCAGCGT
>NZ_JBFUIU010001182.1:0-2148 GCF_056401695.1 Variovorax sp. P4_D9 | reverse complement strand
GCCTGGCTGTAGCCGACAATGCGGCAGTTCATGCACGGCAGCGCGGCGACGAGCCGGCGATAAGGCTCGCTGCGCACCGGGTTGTCCTTCGGGATCGGCTTGGCCATGCTGGTGACGACCGCCATGACGGCGCGGGCCGGCTGGCTCGGCCGCAGGCTCAACGCGGCGCGCGCGGCCGGCGAGATGTCGGCGACTTCTCGGCGAGCCCTCGACGAGTCCTCGGCGATCTCTCGGCGCTTGAACGGCGAGCGCTTCATGGGTGTGCGCTTCATGCCTCGATCACCCTCGCCTCTACCTCTATCGCGGCGGGCGGCAGCGTGCGGGTCTTGCGTTCGCCCGACTTGTCATACGCAACGCGCCACGCCTCGACCGCCTTGAAGCTCTGGTCGTCGGTCAGGTGCGGCCACAGCACGCGGCGAGCGCGCGGCTCCCACAGGAATGCATCCACGCGGCGGTGGACCTCGAGGAAGTCCGCTTCTTCCAGCTTCGCCCAGTCCATCGACCGCGGGATGGCCACCAGTTGGCCATCGGTGCCGGGGATGAAGTGGCAGAAGCCGGCGCCCACCAGCACCCAGGCGCGCAGGTCGTCCTCGTGCTCGAACGTCTCCTGTCGATTGAACAGGCCCTTTAGCTTCCAGAAGAAATAGCGGTGGTGCTTCGGGCTGCGCGGCAGCCGGTATTCAAACTCCACTGTCTCACCCGGCTCCAGCGCGGCGGTCGCGCGCTTGAACTTCTCGAACTGCCGGTGGCCCTTGTCGCCCAGGCCGGCCAACTTGCCCTCGTCGTTGCGGTAGAGGACAACGCTGCTCATAGCGCCAGGACCTGGACAAGCACGCCGGGCGTGGCGCCGTAGCGCTTGGCGACGCAGACCGAGCAGCACTGCACATCGTCCTTCCAGACCACGCCGTTCATCGCATCGAAGACCGCCTTCACGCAGTTGTCGATGTCGGGCTTGCTGGTCGGCAGGATCTCGAGGTTGAGCGCCTGCGCCTGCTTCTTCTTCGACCAGCTGGCCGGGACCTCGCAGGTCAGATGCATGTTGACCTGCACCGGGCCATCGAGAAGCGCACGGCCAGCCATGGCTGCCTGAGCGGTCCACGCCACCAAGCCCTCGTAGTTCACGGTTTTTTCGGGCGTGAACATCCGGGCCTTGCCGTTGACCTTGCCAACGCGCGGCCGGCCCTTGCCGTACGGCTGACCGGGGACTGTGAATGTGACGGTGTAGGTCATAGGGTGTCGTGGAAGTAGCGGCGCTTCGGGAGGCCTCGGCGTCCCTTCGCGAGCACCGGCAACTTGCTGGGGGGCTCGATGAATGGCGCGGGGCGCGCGATGTCCAGGAGGGCGAGCTCGACGTCCAGCGCGGCCGGCAGATCGGCAAACCACAGCTTGTTGTCGCGCGAGAGCTCGACGGCGCGATCGCACGAATAGCCAGMATCGAGCCGGGCGAAGTCGATCAGGTGCGCCAGGGTGCGGGCGAAATGCTCCGCCGGCCGCGCGCACGGCGCGCCCGGGAAAAACAGCAGCCGGCCCGCGGCGTCCTTCGGGTGGTTCTCGATCATGGGCGTTCTCCCATCGCGCGAGCGCGGCGCTCGGATGCACCAGCGCGATACCAGCGGGTGCCGCCGGCATTGCCCCAGGTCACCAGTCCTGCCCGATTCGCGGCGACGGCTGCGCGGGTGAGCTCGTCGCTCGGCCAGCCGCAAACGATGGCGAGTTCGGTGTGGGGCATGTCGCCCAGCTCGAGCAGCTTGGCCAGCGCCACAGGGCGCGGAATCAGTTGCGTGCTCATGCTAGTTCGGCCTCGTCTTCGTTGGCCGCAGGGTGGACATCCGCAAAGACCGCGAAGGCGCCGGCGGTATGACGTGCCGCCGCGTAAGCATCGGCGACCTGGGCGCGGTTCCATTGCGTGTCCGCCGCGGGGTTAAGGCGCATGTGACGCTCGGCGCACGCGGCCTTGTGGGTCAGATCCTGCGCGTACAGGAGGTTCTGAGACAGGATTGCCATGGTCATGCCGGCTCTCCTTGAGCGGCTTCGACGGCGCTGCGCACGCGAGCGGTGTAGGCCGTGAACGTCTCGCGGTTGACGCTCAAGTCGGCCTCGTTCCACTTGCCCGAGCCCAGTTCCACGCCTTTTGCCTCGATGCTGGGG
>NZ_JBFUIU010001181.1:0-2150 GCF_056401695.1 Variovorax sp. P4_D9 | reverse complement strand
GCATCCCGGTGTACGTGACGCCGGGTGCCAACGCGCAGTCGGTGGCCGAGATGTCCCTGGGACTGATGTTCGCGGCCGCGCGCCGCATCGGCTGGATGGACGCCGAACTGCACGCCGGACGCTGGTCGCGCGCGCAGGACGGCATCGAGCTGAGCGGCAAGACGCTCGGGCTGGTCGGCTTCGGCCAGGTCGGCCAGCGGGTCGCCACGGTGTGCCTGGCACTCGGCATGGAGGTCGTGGCCTTCGACCCGGCGCTGGCGGGCGGCAGGAGTCCGGTCGATCGCGTGCGACTGCTGCCGTCGCTGGACGACATGCTGCCCTGGGTCGACGTGCTCAGCCTGCACGTGCCGCTCAACAGGCACACCCGCGACATGCTCGGTGCGCCGCAGTTCGCGGCGATGCGGCGCGGCGCCATCCTGGTCAACACCGCGCGCGGCGAAGTGATCGACGAGCCGGCGCTGGTCGCCGCGCTGCGGAGCGGCCAGCTGCACGCGGCGGGCCTCGACACCATGGCGACCGAGCCGCTGCCTGCCGGCAGCCCGCTGGCCGCGCTGCCCAACGTGGTGCTGACGCCGCATGTCGGCGGCTCGACGCCGGCGGCGCTCGCGGGCATGGCGAGCGGGGCCGCGCGCAACGTGCTCGGCTGGCTTCAAGGCCGGCCGGCCGATTCGTCGGCCTGCGTCAACCCCCAGGTCTTGTCCTGATCCACGTCCGTCTCCGGAGATTTGCCCATGAGCACCGAAACCGCCGTCCAGTGGCCCGCCGGCTACCGCATCCAACCACGCGCCGAAGGTCCGGCGGCCGAGGTCGTCGCAGCGTTCCGCGACGTCCCGGTCGCAGCGATCGGCGACGCGATGAGCCGCAACATCGGCACCCTCGGCCTGCGCCAGTACCACGCCCGCCTCGACACTGTGCTGTGCGGTCCGGCCGTCACGGTGCGCGTGCGCCCGGGCGACAACCTGATGATCCACAAGGCGCTCATGATGGTGCAGCCGGGCGACGTGCTGGTGATCGACGGCGGCGGCGATGTGTCGCAGGCGCTGGTCGGCGGACTGATCCGCACCACCTGCATCTTCAAGCGGATCGCCGGCCTCGTGATCGACGGCGCGGTGCGCGACCTGTGCGAATGGGCGGAGGAGGGCATGCCGATCTTCGCGCGCGGCCACACGCACCGCGGTCCGAGCAAGGACGGCCCCGGCGAGATCAACGTGCCCATCTCCTGCGCCGGCCTGGCCGTGCTGCCCGGCGACCTGATCGTCGGCGATGCGGATGGCGTGATCGCCATCCCGGCGGCGGAGTGCGCCGAAATCCTGGCCCGAAGCCGCACGCATCTCGTCAAGGAAGCGAAGATTCGTGCCGACAACCAGGCCGGCAAGTCGGACCCGGAGCGCTTCGACGCGACGCTGCGCGCCAAGGGCCTGCCGGTGTGAGCGCCATCGTGACGACGTCATCGCCCGGCCTGGAGAATTTCGCGGCGCCGAGTTCGTCCGCGCCGGCCGGCGCAGGCGCGCGGAACCTGCCGCGCAAGCTGCGCCGCATGTTGTCGCTGGACGATTTCGAGCAGGCGGCACGCCGCTTCCTGCCGGCGCCGATCTTTGCCTATGTTTCCGGCGGCTGTGAAACGAACCGGTCGCTGCGCGCCAATCGCAGCGCCTTCGAAGGCTTCGCCTGGGTGCCCCGCATCTTGACCGATACCTCCGGGCGCACGCTCGCCACGCCGCTGCTCGGCCGGCAGTACGCGGCGCCCTTCGGCATCGCGCCGATGGGCATCAGCGCGCTGTCGGCCTACCACGGCGACCTGGTGCAGGCGCAGGCCGCTGCGGCCACCAACGTGCCGATGATCCTGAGCGGCACCTCGCTGATCCCGATGGAGGACATCGCGCGCGCCAATCCGGCGGCCTGGTTCCAGGCCTACGTGCCCGGCGAGCCGGAGCGCATCCTGAAGCTGCTGGACCGGGTCGAGCGCGCCGGCTTCGGCACGCTCGTGGTCACGGTGGACACGCCGGTCTCCGGCAACCGCGAGAACAACATCCGCGCCGGCTTCTCCACGCCGCTGCGTCCGAGCCTGCGCCTCGCGCTCGATGGACTCACGCACCCGGGATGGCTCTGCAAGACGGCGCTTCGCACGCTGCTCGTGCACGGCATGCCGC
>NZ_JBFUIU010001180.1:0-2150 GCF_056401695.1 Variovorax sp. P4_D9 | reverse complement strand
GCATCCAGCGCGGCGGCGTGCCGCTGCACAGCAGCGCCAGGTAGCGGCCGAGCGGCCAGGCCAGCAGGCCCAGCGCGACGAGGTAGAGGGCCAGCAGGCCCCAGGCGGAGGCGTTCATGTCAGAACTCCTCGGCGCAGATCAGTGCGAACACGAGATAGGCGAACAGGAGGACGGCGAGCAGGCCGCCGAATCCGTAAAGGACTTCGAGGCTGATCACGAACGCTCTCCCTTGGGTGCGGCGAGCTTGACGAGCACGACCACCATCCCGGCCATCACCACCCACATGGCCACAAGCGCGGCAATCCACACGATGTCCATTCTTCACTCCTGCAAAAACAATACGGAAAGTGTCCGCGCGGCTGCGTAAAAACAGGGGATAGACTGCGGTGAGGGGCGTAAAAAATGCGTAAAGAAACGGGCTGCCTCCCGCGAAAGGAGCGACGCGAGAACTGATCCCATTCTTGGAGGTGGGTCGTCAACTTCCGTTGCGCCGCATCAAGTTCCCGCCACCAGACTGCCGGACGACCCGCCGGAAAGGCGGCTCAGAGCCAGCCTGCTCGGCGAAACCGGTAGTACAAGTAGCCGCATATGCCGAGGATCAGCAACAGGGCGGCGGGATAGCCAAAGGCCCAGTTCAGCTCGGGCATCTGCTCGAAGTTCATGCCCCAGATGCCGGCAAGCGCCGTGCACACGGCGAAGATGCTGGCCCAGGCGGCGAAGCGCTTGACCACCTCGCCGTCCTCGATGGTCACCATCGACAAGTTGACGTGGATCGCAGTGCCGATCGAATCGAAGATCGACTCGATGGTGTTGTTGATCCGGTTGAGGTGGTCGACGACGTCCCGGAAGTACTCCTGCGAGCGGATGCACAACTGCGGCACACGGCCACCGTGCAGCTTGCCGGTTCCTTCGAGCAGCGGCGCGACGGCATGCTTGACCACCGTCAGTCTCTGTTTCCTCGATGCTCTCGCGCGCCGCGCCCTTGGTGAATATCCGCTGCTCAATGGCTTCGAGTTCCACTTCGAGCGCATCGATCACTGGAAAGTAGCGGTCGACCACCGAATCCATGAGGGCATAGAGCACGAAGCCGGGCCCCTGGCGCAGAAGTTCGGGCTCGCGCTCACACCGTTCCCGAACGTCCACGAATCCATGCTCGCTGCGATTTCGCACCGAAACGACGTAGTTTCGACCGACGAAGATATCGACCTCTCCGACGTGCAACGTCTTCTTTTCCGCTGGGTCGGACTCGAGCAGGTGAAGCACCACGAACAGAGAGTCGCCGTATTCCTCGACCTTCGGCCGCTGATGGCCGTGCCGCGCGTCTTCGACGGCCAGCGCGTGGAGACCGAACTCGCCCTGGAGTTCACTCAGTTCTTCCGGCGTCGCATCGCGCAGCGCAACCCAGACGAAGCATCCGGGAAGCGACGTGTACTCGTTGATCTCGGCGACSGGGATRTCGGCGAGCTTGATGCCCTCTTCRTAGRCRACGCAGTTGATGAGCATGRGAACACGCACATWGRGGAWTTCGGTCATCTTGCCACCGACSCCAACAAGAAGCACTTGCCTTGYGCATKGMTYGGCTGCGAAASACCGAATCTTTATGCGCACCGCTGCGYTTTTTACGGGCTTTTTACAAGGGCAGACGTACGCTCTCTTCCCCCAATCGTTCATCAAAAATGAAACACRCAWTCGAAAGAWCYTTGCTCGCCGSGYCTCTGATCMYCCTGCCGATRYTCGCCAGCGCGCAGGCCGCYGCCGACGCKGCCGCACCGGCGCCGAATCTCACGGCCAACGTCTCGCTGACCACCAACTACAAGTTCCGCGGGCAGGACCAGGACGTGATCGGAAAGAACGGCTTCGCCAACTCCGACTACGTCAAGCCGGCGATCCAGGGCGGCCTGGACTACGCCTTCGGCGCCAGCGGCTTCTACATTGGCAACTGGAACTCGAGCGTCAACTGGCTGCCTGGCAATTCGGTCGAGATGGACTTCTACGGCGGCTACAAGTTCAAGGGCGGCCCGATCGACTGGGACGTCGGCGTGCTGACCTATGTCTACCCCGGCAACAGCGCCGGCGCCACCACCGAAATCTACGGCGCGGGCACCTGGGCGGACGAGAACATCGGCGCCTTCACGGCCAAGTACTCGTG
>NZ_JBFUIU010001179.1:0-2153 GCF_056401695.1 Variovorax sp. P4_D9 | reverse complement strand
GGCTATACAACCTTCAGCAGCATGCAGCTTGGCGCGTCCGATCTGGCCGCAAAGAGCCGCAGTGCACTTGCCGCGTTCTATCTTCTTCTGTCGGTCGCGCTCGGTCTGCTGGCCGCCCTGCTCGGGGCGGCGATTGCCCATGCGCAGGGCTAGGGGGTACTTTGTCGTGACTAAGATCGTCGTTCTGATCTTCGTAGGCGGCGCTCTGGGCGCAGTGCTGCGCGAGTTCTTTATGTTGATGACACCAAAGGTGGCCGACGGTTTCCCGCTGGATATCCTCATGGCGAACCTCGTGGCCTCGCTATTGCTTGGCTACGTTACAGCGCTGCACCGCCGAAAGGTAGCCTCAGACGGCGCCAATTTGCTGCTCGGGATTGGCGTGTCGGGCGGACTGTCAACGTTTTCGAGCTTTGCCTTTGGCATCGCTGTGCTGACGACTACATCGCAGTCGAGCGCCGTTGTCGCGGCCGCCTATGTCGTAATCAGTCTGGTGGCGGGCTACATTGCAATCATCGTCGGACTCAAGCTCGGAGGACAAAGGTCGCCACCAGCTTGAAAGCAGGGTGGGTCGGAAGGCGCTGAGGCGGAGTGCATAGCCCGGCTCTCCGGCAAGAACGAACGTCAGCTCCGGAGACGTTGGAACAGCCGGATTGGGCCCATCCGCGCCCTTCGCGCCTTGCGGGTGAACTTCTGCAATCAGTCTCGAAGCGACATTGCGGGGACGCCCCCGACCCCCGCGCCTCGGCCAGGCGCAGCCTTAGATGGCCTTGCATCGGCAGCGGCGACCTCACCACGACCACAAGGCGTGCGTTGAGCGATGCGTGGAGAAGCCAGCCAAGCCGGACGCGATGGCTGCTTGATGATCAGTTGCAGTAGATGAATTTCCCGCTGGTCTGGCACAGTCTTCCCTCCGGACTGATAAACCGGGCGCCATCGCCAGTGCTGTTGTATCGGTTGCCCTCGCTGTCCCAGCACCCTCCGGCATTGCAGGTGCTCAGCGGTGCCGGGGGCGAAGCTGCTCGCGGCGCTGCGGGTTGCCACGCCTGTTCTTGCTCTCGCGCGCGCTGCCGATCGACTGCCCCGCCAACGCCAGAAGGGGGACCAATTTGGATCGGCTGGACTGCGATTGGYGACCCATCGCCTCTCCCTGAAATTGGAGTCTGGGCTGTAGCGCTTGTGAGGGCGAACGCTATGGCAAGGAAGACCAGTGGTCGACTCATTTTTGATGTGCCTCTCAAACGCCAGCAAGCGAGCTTCGAGCGCCAGGTAAGGCCTGATCATCTCTTTCGATGCCCATGCGAGTCAGAGGTTCAGCGCATTTGCGAAGTTTCCGGCCGTGCGCCGGCTCCTTGTTAAACCATCTTTTCGTGGGACGGCTTCGCAGTGCGGTTGCTGTCCTTGGCTCGCGGGCTTCCACTGACGGCCGGCTCAATAGCTGCTTGCTGACCTTGAGTCCGGGTCAAATGGGTTCAGCTTGCCCGCGTGCGCGCGATACGAGTCGAACCTGATCAGGACGTTGGGGCTTGCGTCGTAAGGTCGCCGACAAGAGGGAGTGGCGGGTTCAAGCAACTCGAGAAGGCGCGGACGACGCGCGGTGAATAGCTGACCACGACATCCAGGTTGGCCCATCACCCCCCGTACGAGATCGAGGCCCGCTTCAGGCCGTAGCGATCTTCCGCTCCCCGGACCCGGAACGTCCGCCTTCAGTCTTCTTGCCACGCTCGAGGCGTTCTACGCACAGCACAGCCCACCCGCGGGCGTGCCTAGCTTGTGTTCTAGGGCCGAGCCCCGCGGCGCGGAGCAGAATCGGGAGGTCTCGTCGAAACCAAGGGGACTCATGGCGCCGTTGGCGGGCCGGCGGGGCTTCTTGATCAAACCGGGGGACCACCATGCATGACAGCGACCCTGAGGGCAAGCGCCTTCCCATCAAGCTCGACAGCACCTCGAATGGCGAGTTCGCACCGGTGTCGCTGTGGCCGGCGAACATCGAAGCCAACCGCCTCGCACACGAGGCCGCGGCAACCAACGCGAAGCGGCTGGGATGCTCGAAGCGAGCGTTCCTGACCTCGTCCTGTGGCGCAGCCAGCACGCTGCTGGCCTTCAACGCGGCCAACGCCGCGGCCGGAAGGACCGGCGGCTTCTTCGAGCTGCCC
>NZ_JBFUIU010001178.1:0-2153 GCF_056401695.1 Variovorax sp. P4_D9 | reverse complement strand
CACTTCATGATCGCCTGAGCAATCAGTGGTTTTGTTCCTCCTGCTGTCGTTCTTGTATTTGCTGTCCGGCTCGCCTCAGGGTGCCGACGTCACTCGCACGTAGCCGGCGTCGTATCGCCGGTCATGCGCTAACAACGCCCAGACGATGCGAGCATTCTTGTTCGCCAAGGCGACCGCCGCGACGCGGTTGACTACCCCATTGATGCAGGACTCGACCTTCTGCCCGGCCCGATAGAACTGATCGTGCGCCGTGTATCAGCAAAGTGCGCAGGTAAGTATCGCCGCGCTTGCTCATGCCAAGCAGGTTGGGTTTGCCGCCGGAAGAGTGCTGGTTGGGCACCAGTCCCAGCCCACGCGGCCACCTGCCGACCGCCGGTGAAGTTCTTGCATCACCAAGGGATGCGACCAGCGCGCGGGCGGTGAGTGGTCCGATGCCGGGCACCTTCGCGAGCTTGCAACTGAGCTCGCTAGCGCGGTGCCAAGCCTGGATCCTCGAGTTCCTCGACCTGGCGACCCAGTTCCTTGAGATGGTCCAGCAGGCGTTCCACGAGCAGGCGAAATCCACCGGCCAACTCGTTGCTGGCATTCTCGACGAGCTCCGGCACGCGCGTGGCGATGTAACGATGTAACCTATGCCCTGTGGAATGATGAGCCCGAATTCCCCAGCAGATCGCGGATCTGGTTGACCTGCGCGGTACGCGCCTTCACGAAGCCTTGTCGAACGCGATGCAAGGCCAACACCCTGCTGCTCGATATTCTTGATCGGCACGAAGCGCATGTTGGGTCGAGCGACCGCCTCGCAGATTGCCTCGGCGTCGGCTGCATCGTTCTTGTTGGTCTTGACATAGGGATTGACGAACCGGAACGTGTCGGTTCACCTCGATGCTAGAGGAGTCGACCACGATGCTGTCGACACCCTGCTCGATCAGCCAGCGGTGCAGCCACCAGCCGCCGCGGCCTGCTTCGTAGCAGGCATGCACCTTGGCCTGTGGCTCGAACTTGCAGCGCTCCCGGGCCATGCCGATGCAGTGCGCAACTGCGGCCGTGTCGCGGGCGTCCACTTTGTATCGGCTTGCGCTGCGGCCGCCCATCGCTGGCCGTCAACTTCCACTTCTTGTCGCCGAACTCGCCTTATGTACAGCTCGCCCCGGATCGCCGTATCCTCACGTTGTGGGACTGCCTGGGTTGTCGACATTTCCATCTCCTTTGCCAAGAAGTCAAGGAAATCCCGTTGTAGCTAAACGGGCCTCTCTCGGGTAGTCCAACATAGCATCTCTCGGTTCAAGTGGTTGGTGACACTTCCACATTGGCACATCGATGCCGTTGCGGGTGGGGGCGTCCATCCCATTGCTTACGTCGAAAGGCGCACCCGCCACTCGTTAAAGTCTTGGATGCCTACGCGGGCCAAACCACACACAACGATACGGCACGCCACTGGCTTGGCGATCACGGCGCGATGGCCTACGAGGCCGACCGCCCGCATGCGCTGACTGCGGCGATCGCCGAGCACGCTGAGGCGGAAAAGACCGGTTTTCCCCTTCGACGTTCCGAGCCATCCTTGACCATCTGGTGCTCATGGGCTCTCTGATCTTGAACCAGTCGTGAAGGATCGCAACGAGTTTTGCGCAGTCCTCCGCAAGCGCCCATCGCCGAGGCGGTCTTAGAGCGCTACAGCTCAGGCGCTCACCGCGCCCGGATCATCGTGCCGTAGGCCTGGTCGGTCAGGATCTCCAGCAGCATCGCGTGCGGCACCCGGCCGTCGATGATGTGGACCGCGTTGACCCCACTCTTGGCCGCATCGAGCGCGCCCTCGATCTTCGGCAGCATGCCGCCGGAGATGGTGCCGTCGGCGAACAGCTCGTCGATCTCTCGCGCGCTCAGGTCGGTCAGCAGCGTGCCGTTCTTGTCGAGCACGCCGGGCGTGTTGGTCAGCATCATGAGCTTTTCGGCCTTCAGCACGGTCGCCAGCTTGCCGGCGACGACATCGGCATTGATGTTGTAGCTCTCGTTTGCCTCGCCGAAGCCGATCGGGCTCACGACCGGGATGAAGGCATCGTCCTGCAGCGCCTTGACCACGCTGGGGTCGATCGAGACGATGTCGCCGACGTGGCCGACGTCGTGGTGCAGGTTGGGGTCGTTGCGGTCGGCCATCT
>NZ_JBFUIU010001177.1:0-2160 GCF_056401695.1 Variovorax sp. P4_D9 | reverse complement strand
CCTTCGCACTCGGTGGCGGTCTCGCAGGCCTGGGCGGCGCCCTGTCGGCCAACTTGCTGAGCCTCGATCCGAACTTTCCCCTGCGCTACCTGGTTTATGTGCTGATCGTCGTCTCGGTCGGCGGGATGGGGAACATCTTCGGCAGCCTGCTGGCCGCGCTGCTGATCGGCGTGGCCGACGTGGTGGGCAAGTATTACGTCCCCGAGGCCGGTGGCCTCTTCATCTACCTGCTGACCGTGCTCATCATGATGTGGCGTCCGCAGGGATTGCTCGGTCGAAGGATTTGACATGACGCGTCCCGACATTGCGCAGTATTTCACTGCGCGCACAAGCTGGAGCCGTTGGGAGTTCGCCTTCTGGGCAGCCTTGCTCGTGCTGTTCTTCATTCCCAACAGCAACCTCGTCCTGCTCTCGCAGATCCTCATTTGGGGACTCTTTGCACTCTCGCTGGATCTGCTGCTCGGCTACCGAGGTATTCCATCGCTCGGCCATGCCGCCTTCTTCGGGATCGGCGCATACACCGCCGGGTTCCTCGGCAAGTACGGCTGGACCGAGCCAATCAGTGGGCTCCTCGTGGCCGGCCTGGTGGCAGGTTTGGCAGGCCTGGCCACGGGTCGTATCGTCCGCGGCCTGCACGGCATCGGGCTGCTGATGGTCACGCTTGGACTGAACATGATCCTGTTCGACTTCGTGCACCGCTCGACAACCTTCACTGGAGGTGACGACGGGCTTCAGGGCATCGAGATTGCTCCGGTGCTTGGACAGTTTCGTTTCGATATGGTCGGGCGAACGGCCTACGTCTATACCTTCGTGGTCGTCCTGGTGTGCTTCCTGGCGGTCCGAGCTCTTGTGAAGTCCTCCTTTGGGCTGTCGATGCTGGGGGCGAGAGAAAACACGCGCCGAATGATGATGCTCGGAACGCCGATCGAACGCGATGTCACCGTGGTGTTCGGCATCTCGGCTGCCTTGGCGGGAGTCGCCGGTGCGCTGCTCACACAGACGACGCAGTTTGTCTCGCCCGAGGCGATGGCATTCACCCGTTCCGCTGACGTTCTGGTGATGCTGGTGATCGGTGGCGCCGCCGTACTGTACGGCGGATTCATCGGGGCGGCGGTGTTCATGCTGTTGCGGGACCTGTTGTCTTCATACAACCCGATCTACTGGTACTTCTGGATCGGCTTGCTGCTCGTGCTGATCGTGGCGACGTTCCGCAAGGGAATTCTTCCGACCTTCATCGGCCGCCTGGCACTGCGTCGCGAGGCCCGAGCATGAGCACAGATACCGTTCTCGAGACTTGCGATCTTCGGATGGCCTTCGGCGGGCTGAGGATCTTCGACAAGCTCAACTTCTCCATGCGTCGCGGCGAAAGGCATGCTGTCATCGGCCCCAACGGCGCTGGCAAGAGCACTTTCGTCAACCTGGTGACCGGGCTGCTGACGCCCACCGACGGCAAGCTGCTGCTCGAAGGTCGTGACGTGACGTCCACAACGCCGCAACAGCGAGTGCATGCCGGCCTGGTGCGAGCGTTCCAGATCAACACGCTGTTTCCGACCCTCAATCCACTCGAGTCGGTAGTCCTGGCGCTGTGCCAGCGCGATGGCGTGGCCCGGCCGTCCTGGCGCCCGGTAAGCCGGATGACAAAGCAGATCGATGAGGCGTCGGCACTGCTCCACCGATTCGGCCTGCTGGGTTCGGCGCTTACGCCAACGCAGACGCTCGCCTACGGCGAGCAACGGGTGCTCGAGGTGGTACTTGCGTTTGCGATGAAGCCGCGCGTGCTGCTGCTCGACGAACCCGCGGCAGGTCTGTCGACGACGCAAGGGGTGGCGCTGTTCGACCAGCTTTCGAACCTGGCGGGAGAAACGACGGTCCTATTCATTGAACACGACATGCATCTGGTGTTTCGTTATGCAGACAGGGTGTCGGTGTTGGCTGGGGGCGATCTGATTGCGCAAGGAACCCCCGACGAAGTTCGCGCGGATGAGCGTGTGCGAAAGGCCTATCTTGGAAGCTGAACTCAAATCCAGGCCGGAGGCGACCTTGAAAGGCACTCTTCCCTCCGCCACCCCCGCCCCGACGTCCCTCGCAACCGGCGGGCCCGAAGCTCTCCTGGACCTGCGCAAGGTATGCGCTGGATACGGGCCGGCGCGTGTGTTGCAC
>NZ_JBFUIU010001176.1:0-2162 GCF_056401695.1 Variovorax sp. P4_D9 | reverse complement strand
CACCCGCCCCGCCCTCGGTCCAGCTGCCATCGAGCAATGCCGACTACCTGCAGAATCCAACGCCGGTCTACCCCGCCATGAGCAAGCGCCTCGGCGAGCAGGGCAAGACGGTCGTGCGGGTGCTGATCGGGGTCGACGGGCTTCCCAAGCAGGTCAGCATTCAACAGTCGAGCGGCTATGAACGGCTCGACGAAGCGGCACGCAGCGCCGTGATGAGTTGGCGCTACGTGCCGGGCAAACGCAATGGCGTCGTCGAACCGATGGAGTTCAACGTGCCGATCAACTGGGTTCTCAAATAATTTTCAGGAGTAGTTACGTATGGATTCCCACTTTGGCCTGATGAACGTCTGGCAGCAAGGCGACTTCGTCACCCGGGCTGTCGCGCTGCTGTTGATCGGCATGTCGCTCGCTTCCTGGATCGTGATTCTGATCAAGGCGCTCGATGTCATCAGGTACAAGCGGCTCGCGAAGCATTCGCAGGACTTCTGGCACAGCGAGGATTTCGCCACCGCCCTGGCCAAGCTCGGCAAGGAAGACGGTAATCCGTTCCGGGCGCTGGCACTCGAAGGCCGTGAAGCCGCGGCCCACCATCGCAACACCAAGGCCCACCTGCACGACGCGCTCGACGTCAGCGACTGGATCACCCGGGCGCTGCGCAACGGCATCGACGAATTCACCGCACGCCTGCAGACCGGGCTGGCGATCCTCGCATCGGTGGGGTCGACGGCGCCCTTCATCGGCTTGTTCGGCACCGTCTGGGGCATCTACCACGCGCTGATGAGCATCAGCACGGCCGGCCAGGCGACCATCGACAAGGTGGCCGGCCCGATCGGCGAGGCGCTGATCATGACGGCCCTCGGCCTGGCTGTCGCGATTCCCGCGGTGCTGGGCTACAACGCGCTGGTGCGTGGCAACAAGTTCGTGCTGACCAAGCTCAACAGCTTCGCGCACGACCTGCACGCCTACTTCGTGACCGGCGCCCGCGTCCAGAGCAGCGGCAGCGAGGCCACGGTCGTTCCGCTCAAGAAGGTCTGACCGCCATGGCCTTCGGAACACAGGACGAACCCGACGAGGTCATGAACGAGATCAACATGACGCCGCTGGTCGACGTCATGCTGGTGCTGTTGATCATCTTCATCATCACGGTACCCGTGATGAAGCACGCAGTGAACATCGACCTCCCCCGCGCCAGCAGCGAGCGGGAGCAGACCAAGCCGCAAAACATCCTGTTCTCGGTCGCGGCCGACGGCAGCTACTACTGGAACGAGCAGAAGATCGAGGATGCCGAATTGGTCGGCCGGCTAGCCGCCGAGGCGGCCAAGGAGCCGCAGCCCGAACTGCATATCCGCGGCGACAAGGCGGTGCGCTACGAGCGCGTGGCGAAGGCGATGTCGGCGGCACGCGAGGCCGGCGTGCGCAAGATCGGCTTCGTGACCGAGCCAGACGCGAAGTAGCAGTGCGCAGGCGAAAAAACCAACCGCGGCGATTGATTTTTAATTGAGAATGGTTATCATTAACAAATCACCACAGGAGTTCATCGAATGTCCGCAACGCCCAACGCCTTCACCGTGCTGAACCACCCCTCGCTGGACCACGCGGGCGGGGGCCGCGCAGCGGCCGAAGCGACCCGTCCCGCCCCGCTGCTCGAAAGCACGGAGCTGCTCAAGGGCGGCAAGGCGGTCGGTATCATGCACAACGGCTCGTTGTATCGCCTGCAAGCCACCAAACTCGGCACGCTGATCCTGACCAAGTAGCGATCAGCCCGCTTCTCGCGCAAGTTTCATCGTGGGGCGACTCGAGGAGATCCATCTCCGAAGGGTCGTTTTTAGCTACTTTCCGGCGCAAAAATGCCGTTTTTGAGTTTCTGCGTGGCGAGGCAACAAAGGCCAAGGCCGCCGAGATCGGCGGCCTTGGTTTCAGTGCGCGGTGGAGAGGAAGAAGGGGATGATCTCAGCGTTTGGCTGAAGCTGCGAGAGCGAGGCCGATATTGATCAGATTGTCTGCGACGACGCCAAGCCCTACCCAACGCCCAATGCCCGACGGGCCCTTGTAGCGACATCGATTCAGGCCATGGCGTCTCTTCAAGAGACTGATGCGACCTTCAGCCCCGGTGCGCCACTTCTGGCCATTGCGGAACCATCGTTTCTTCTGGAGCTTCTTGC
>NZ_JBFUIU010001175.1:0-2164 GCF_056401695.1 Variovorax sp. P4_D9 | reverse complement strand
GCAGCGGCCAGTCAGGTTCATCGCCACGATCGCGCAACCAAAGGGAATCGCGCTGAAGAGCCCGATGTTGAGGTTGCCGGTGACGCCAGTGGCTTTGATCAGCGTCGGCATCCAGAAAGTCAGCCCGTACTGGCCCATCACGAAGCAGAAGTAGATCAGGCACATCAGCCAGACGCGCCGGTCGCCGAAGATCGCGCCGATGGAATGCTTGCTTTCAGTGCCCTTCTGGTCAGCGGCGATCTCGCGCTCTAGCAGTTGCTTCTCGCGCTCGTCGAGCCACTTCGCTTTGCGAATACCGTTGTCAAGGCAGGCCAGAACGACCAGTCCCATCACCAACGCAGGCAGGGCCTCGATGATGAACATCCACTGCCAGCCGTGGAAGCCGCTGGCGCCCTGAAAGAGATCCATGATCCAGCCCGACAGCGGGTTGCCGAAGATGCCCGCCACGGGAATCGCGGACATGAACAGCGCAATGATCTTTGCGCGGCGCTGGGCGGGGTACCAGTACGTCAGGTAGAGGATCACGCCGGGGTAGAAACCCGCTTCGGCGATTCCAAGCAGAAAGCGCATCACGTAGAAAGTGGCTGGCGTCTGCACCCACGCGAAGGCGGCCGACATCAACCCCCAGGTGATCATGATTCGGGCGATCCAGACCCGCGCGCCCATGCGGTGCAGAAGGATGTTGCTCGGCACTTCGAACAAGAAGTAGCCAATGAAGAACAGCCCCGCGCCCAGACCGAAGACGGTTTCGCTGAAGCCCAGGTCTTGCGACATCTGCAGCTTTGCGAAGCCCACATTGACGCGATCGAGGTACGCAACCACGTAGCAGAGCATCAGTAACGGAACGATGCGCCAAAACACCTTTGCGTAGGTTCGGTCGATCTCGGCGACGAGAGCAGCCTCCTCACCGGAGGCTGCGGTCAATGTGGTCATAAGGTCTCCTTGTTGCGTTGTGTCCCACCGAATTGTTTGCGCAACCACACCGATTGTTTGCGCAAACATATCGATTTTGTTTCAATGTTTGCGCAAACAAATAGGTATAAACCCCGAAATTCAACCAGGATCCTCTGGCGCTGGACGTGAGTGGTTCGAAGCGGCCGCTATGCTTTGCGTAGAGCGAAAAGCAACCAGGCGAACAATGAAAGAGCAATCCGAATCGACAACCTCCATCACCCTGGAGGATGTGGCACGCCTGGCCGGCGTCAGCGGCATGACGGTGTCTCGCGTGCTGCAAGACCACGTCAACGTCTCCGAACAAACCCGAGCAAAGGTCCAAGCCGCAGTGACCGCCCTCGGCTACGTGCCCAATCGCTTGGCTGGCGCACTCACCACGGCAAAAACGCGGTTGATTGCAGTGATCGTCCCGTCACTCAGCAACATCGTTTTTCCAGAGGTACTTCGAGGCGCCAACGAGCGCCTCGAAGCCGCTGGCTACCAGGCTGTCATCGGTGTTTCGGACTACGACCTCGAGAAGGAAGAACTGATCATTGCCGCGATGCAGGCGTGGCGTCCGTCAGGCTGGATTCTTGCCGGCCTCGAACACACGCCCCGTGCCCTACAGATATTGCGCGAGGTTCGCAGTCCGGTTGTTGAAGTGATGGACACCGACGGAGAGCCGATTGACATGGCGGTTGGGTTCTCGAATACGCAAGCAGGCCGCGATATGGGCCAGTTTCTTGCCGACATGGGGCGCCGCCGGATCGGCTATGTGGGCGGCGATCTGAGTCGCGACCTGCGCGCCGCCAAGCGGCAAAAGGGCTTTGAACAAGCACTGGCAGAAAACGGCCTGGAGCTGAAGGCCCGCTTCACCGCCCAGCAGCCCTCATCGCTGCTGCTTGGTCGGTCCGGATTGGCGCAACTGATCGATGGTCACCCGGACTTGGATGCCGTCTACTTCTCGAACGACGACATGGCTGTCGGTGGGCTGATGCATTGTCTGGTCGCAGGCATTGAGGTGCCCGGGCGCCTGGCGCTCGCAGGATTCAACGGACTGGAAATAGGCGAAGCCGTGCCACTTCGACTGACGACCACCAGGTCACCACGGCATAGCATTGGGCAACTCGCAGCCGAACACATCCTCGCCAGGTTGGCGGGGAAAGTTCCACCACTTAGGCTGGATTTGGGGTGTGAGTTCATCGCCGGCCAGACGACATAGTGTCGGGCC
>NZ_JBFUIU010001174.1:0-2166 GCF_056401695.1 Variovorax sp. P4_D9 | reverse complement strand
GTGCCCTTCTATTCGATCAAGGGTTCGCCGGTCAACGAGACCCCGCTGGGCCTGTTCGACGCCGCCGAAGACGGCGAGATTCTCGAAAAGGAATACGGCATCCCGCGGCGCTACCTGCAGCGCATCCTGTCACCCTGGGCCGTGAAGCGGCTCGAAGAGTTCGGCGGCGACATCCGCAAGTTCCAGGTCGTCAAGCGCTACCCCTCGGTGCTGCGCCAGGTCGCGGTCGCCAAGACCGAGCCCGGCGACGAGAACAACCAGGACATCTCCTCGCTGGTCGGCAAGATCGACATCCGCAAGCTCGAGGACTACGCCCAGGACGACCCGGACGCCTACGCCTACTCCGGCGGCCTGTGCCTGGCGAACCAAGGCCTGCTCGAGTTCGTCGAGATGTTCAAGGCGCCGATCAAGGTGCTGCATCCGCTGCTGACGGCCACCCAGGAAGGCAACTTCAAGGGCACCGAGGGCTTCGGCGCGATTCCGTTCGACGGCATCGTGCTGGCGCACAGCAACGAGAGCGAGTGGAAGGCGTTCCGCAATAACAAGAACAACGAGGCCTTCCTCGACCGCATCTACATCGTCAAGGTGCCCTACTGCCTGCGGGTCTCCGAGGAGATCAAGATCTACGAGAAGCTGGTGCGCAACTCGTCGCTGTCGGCGGCGCCATGCGCCCCCGGAACGCTGCGCATGATGGCCCAGTTCTCGGTGCTGACGCGGCTCAAGGAACCCGAGAACTCGAGCATCTTCAGCAAGATGCAGATCTACGACGGCGACAACCTCAAGGACACCGATCCCAAGGCCAAGTCGATGCAGGAGTACCGCGACTACGCGGGCGTCGACGAAGGCATGAGCGGCACCTCGACCCGCTTCGCCTTCAAGATCATCTCGAAGGTCTTCAACTTCGACAGCAGCGAGGTGGCGGCGAACCCGGTGCACCTGATGTACGTGCTCGAGCAGCAGATCGAACGCGAGCAGTTCGCGCCCGAGACCGAGCAGAAGTACCTCTCGTACATCAAAGAGCTGATGGCGCCGCGCTACGCGGAGTTCATCGGCAAGGAGATCCAGACCGCCTACCTCGAAAGCTATTCGGAGTATGGCCAGAACATCTTCGACCGCTACGTGACCTACGCCGACTACTGGATCCAGGACCAGGAGTACCGCGACCAGGACACCGGCGAGGTGTTCGACCGCGGCTCGCTCAACGCCGAACTCGAGAAGATCGAGAAGCCCGCGGGCATCAGCAACCCGAAGGACTTCCGCAACGAGATCGTCAACTTCGTGCTGCGCGCGCGGGCCGGCAATGCCGGCAAGAACCCGCTGTGGACCAGCTACGAGAAGCTGCGCACGGTGATCGAGAAGAAGATGTTCTCGAACACCGAGGAGCTGCTGCCGGTCATCAGCTTCAACGCCAAGAGCAGCGCCGACGAGATGAAGAAGCACGAGGACTTCGTCAACCGGATGGTCCAGAAGGGCTATACGGCCAAGCAGGTTCGCCTGCTGTGCGAGTGGTATTTGCGGGTTCGCAAGAGTTCATGATGAACTGAAGGAGTTCTGTCCGTGGCCATGCTGCAGCAGATCATCGACCGTCGGTTGTCGGGCAAGAACAAGTCCATCGGCAACCGCGAACGTTTCCTGCGGCGCTATCGCGAGCAGATCGGCGAGGCCGTGCGCCGCGCGGTCAGCGGGCGTGGCATCCGCGACCTCGAACAGGGCGAGGACATCACGCTGCCCAAGCGCGACGTCTCCGAGCCCGTGTTCGGGCACGGCCAGGGCGGCGACCGCGAGTACGTGCATCCGGGCAACAAGGAATACGTCAAGGGCGACCGCATCGAGCGGCCGCAGGGCGGTGGTGGCTCGGGCAGCGGCTCGCAGGCCGGCGACGGCGAAGGCGGCGAGGACGACTTCGTCTTCAGCCTGACCAAGGAGGAGTTCATGCGGGTGTTCTTCGAGGACCTCGCCCTGCCCCACCTGGTCCGCACCCAGCTGGCCGAGGTGCCCGAGTGGAAGAGCCACCGCGCCGGCTTCGTCAGCGACGGCAATCCGAGCAACCTGCACGTGGTGCGCTCGATGCGCGGTGCACTCGCCAGGCGCATCGCACTGGGCGGCGACTCGCGGCGCGAGATCCGCGAACTCGAGGCGCACCTGCTGCACCTGCAGCGCAGCCCG
>NZ_JBFUIU010001173.1:0-2166 GCF_056401695.1 Variovorax sp. P4_D9 | reverse complement strand
ACCGAATACCACCTCGTGCTCAAGGCGCCGCTGCTGGGCAAGGCGCCGGTGCTGGAAGGCGACAAGCTGTCCGCGGTGGCCGACCTGCTGCACGACCGCATGACCGAATCGGTGCTAGCCCGAATCGACCAGGCGGCCGAGCTGTTCGCTGAACTGCCGCCGCAGCCGATGGCGCAGGTCGACGTGCTGGGCGGCGGGCGCACCGCACTGGTGGATGCCAACAAGCGCTTCGGCTTGGCGCTGGCCGAGGACGAGATCGACTACCTGGTCGAGGCCTTCACCCGGCTCGGGCGCAATCCGAGCGATGTCGAACTCATGATGTTCGCGCAGGCCAACAGCGAGCACTGCCGCCACAAGATCTTCAACGCCGACTTCGTGATCGACGGCGCGGCGCAGCCGCAGAGCCTGTTCTCGATGATCCGCAACACCGAGCGCCTGCATCCGCAGCACACGGTGGTGGCCTATGCCGACAACGCCTCGGTCATGGAAGGCACGCGGATCGAGCGTTTCGTGGCCGCTTCCGAATCGGGCAGCTACCGCAAGCAAGAGGCGCTGAGCCACGTGCTCATGAAGGTCGAGACCCACAACCATCCGACCGCGATATCCCCGTTCCCGGGCGCCTCCACCGGCGCCGGCGGCGAGATTCGCGACGAGGGCGCGACCGGCCGGGGCTCCAAGCCGAAGGCCGGCCTGACCGGCTTCACTGTGTCGAAGCTGTGGCCGGCCGACGGCAGCTATGGCAAGCCCGGGCATATCGCGAGCCCGCTGCAGATAATGACCGAGGGTCCGCTGGGCGGCGCCRCCTTCAACAACGAGTTCGGCCGGCCCAACCTGCTGGGCTACTTCCGCGAATACGAACAGGAGATCGAAAGCGACCAGGGCACGGTGCAGCGCGGCTACCACAAGCCGATCATGATCGCCGGCGGCCTCGGCAGCATCGATGCCGGGCAGACCCAGAAGATCCGCTTTCCGGCCGGCGCGCTGCTGATCCAACTCGGCGGGCCGGGCATGCGAATCGGCATGGGCGGCAGCGCCGCGAGCTCGATGGCGACCGGCGCCAACGCGGCCGAACTCGACTTCGACTCGGTCCAGMGCGGCAACCCGGAGATCGAGCGCCGGGCGCAGGAAGTCATCAACCATTGCTGGCAGCAGGGCGACGCCAATCCGATCCTCGCGATCCACGACGTCGGCGCCGGTGGCTTGAGCAACGCCTTCCCCGAACTGACCAACGACGCCGGCCGCGGTGCGCGCTTCGACCTGCGGGCGGTGCCGCTCGAGGAGTCGGGCATGGCGCCGAAGGAAATCTGGTGCAACGAGAGCCAAGAGCGCTATGTGCTGGCGATCGCGCCGGAGTCGCTCGCGCAGTTCCGGGCCTTCTGCGAGCGCGAGCGCTGCCCGTTCTCGGTCGTCGGCGTGGCGACCGAAGCGCGCCAGTTGCTGGTGGCCGATGAGGGCGCCGAGGCGCAGCCGGTCGACATGCCGATGGACGTGCTGCTCGGAAAGCCGCCCAAGATGCTGCGCGACGTCAAGACCGTGGCGCGCAGCTTCAAGCCGCTGGACCTCACGGGCGTCGACCTGCAGAAGGCCGCGATCGACGTGCTGTCGCACCCGACCGTGGCCTCGAAACGCTTCCTGATCACCATCGGCGACCGCAGCGTCGGGGCCTTGAGCCACCGCGACCAGATGGTCGGCCCGTGGCAGGTGCCGGTGGCCGATTGCGCCGTCACGCTGGCCGACTACCGCGGCTTCGCCGGCGAGGCGATGAGCATGGGCGAGCGCACGCCGCTGGCCGCGCTCGATGCCCCGGCCTCGGGCCGGATGGCGGTGGCCGAAGCCATCACCAACCTGCTGGCGGCGCCGATCGAACTCTCGCGGGTCAAGCTGTCGGCCAACTGGATGGCCGCCTGCGGCGAGCCCGGCGAGGACGCGGCGCTGTACGAGACCGTCAAGGCCGTCGGCCTCGCACTCTGTCCGGCGCTCGGCATCTCGATCCCGGTGGGCAAGGATTCGCTGTCGATGCGCACCCAGTGGCAGGACCACGGCGAGGCGAAGAAGGTGACGTCGCCCGTGAGCCTGATCATCACCGCCTTCGCCACGCTGGCCGACGTGCGCGGCACCCTGACGCCGCAGCTCGACGCCGAGGAGCCCGACAGCACGCTGGTGCTG
>NZ_JBFUIU010001172.1:0-2168 GCF_056401695.1 Variovorax sp. P4_D9 | reverse complement strand
CTGCGAAACCATCCGCGTTCCATTGCTGCGTCACACCGAAGGGCACGCCGACCCCGCTGTGCCAGAGCGCCACCCGCTCGGCGCCCACGAATTCGCCGATCTGCCGCAGCCCCATCGCGATCGCCCGATTCTCTCCACCGGGCATCGACAGGACGAGCGACGCAAGAATGCTACTCGCGAGCCGCTCGAATCCGACCGCCAGATCGAGTTCCTCCTGCGCCCGCTTGCGCGCGAGCGCGCTGCCGAAAATCTCAGCCATCAGGCGCATGCGAGCCACCAGATCGTCCGGCCAGCTGCGCTCATTGCGAACACAGCCGAAGTTGAGACTGCCATGCAGTTGCCCTGCCACCACGATCGGCATCATCACGTGGGATTTCAGTCCGATGTTGCGCCAGCTCTCCTTGTCGAGACTCGCCTCCGGCGGCAGATCATCCAGACTGGCAAAAACGATCGGCTCGTTGGCGGTCGCCTTCGCCAGGGCCCATGGATTCGAATCTCGCGCGGGGATCAGTCGTTTCGGCACCGGATCCACGCCCTCCACCGCGAAGGAGTGGGTGACCTCGGCTCGGCCAGTCAGTGGGAAGACACGGCTCAGGGTCGAACGATCGATGCCCAGCGCAAACACGATCCGCGCGAGACCCTGATCGATGGCGTGATCAATCTCCTGAATAGGCACGGCGATGAATGCAGCCGACAGATCCGACAGCAGGCGCTCGAAGCTCAACATTTCCTGCAGCGAAGCATGCGCCGTGACCGAAGCGACCTGCTCCGTAATGGCCCTTCGGAACGGATAATTCGGCTTGTCCTCGTGCACGATTTCTCCAGAAGAAGGGGTTGTATGCGTCTGATCCAGACACTGCCTTGGCTGCTAGCGGCAATCGTTTCGAGCGGACCGGGCCAGCGAGTGTTTGCCCAGGTCGCCGACGCCAGCCCTGCGAAGATCATGCTCGCCTTCGAGGGCGGCTCGGCAAGGAACGTGGCGCTGTATCTGGCCGAACGAATGCGAGAGGCGCTCAAGCGGCCCGTGTTCGTCGAGGAACGGCCGGGGGCTGGAGGGCGCGTCGCCGCACTGGCGCTGAAAAACGCGGTGCCGGACGGGGCGACCGTGGCGATGCTCCCCATTACAGTGCCGGTGCTGGCGCCGATGACCTTCAGGGATGTGCAATACGACGCGATGCATGACTTTTCTCCCATCTCGCAGATCGCCAGTTATCGCTTTGCGTTTGCGGTTCCCACGAACCACCCCGCGCAGTCGTTTCCTGACTTTGTCGCCTGGCTGAAACTCCACCCGTCGCAACCATTCTATGGATCTCCTGCGGCTGGAAGCCTCCCTCACTTCCTGGGTGTGCTTATTTCCAAGGCGATTGACATCGATATGACCCAGGTGCCCTACAAGGGATTCGCCCCCATGTCGATCGACCTCATCGGCGGCTCGGTTCCCGCCGGCATCTCATCGATTTCGGATTTGATCGATATGCACCGCGCTGGGCGGATCAGAATTCTCGCGACGTCGGGCACGAAGCGCGAGTCCCAATTGCCGGACGTGCCGACCTTCATCGAGCAAGGCTACCCTACAGTGCAGGCAAGCGGTTGGGTCGGGTTCTTCGCACCAACCAGAACGCCCAGGTCCGAAATCATCAGGTGGTCGGCCGCCCTGTCGGCGACCATTCGATCGGCGGAAACACGGCAGAAGTTCATCGAGCTCGGCTTGGATGCAACCGACACCACGCCGGAAGAACTCGCCGCCATCATGGCCGCCGACATCGCTCGCTGGGCGCCGATCATCAAGGCATCAGGCTTTCGCGCCGACTAGTGGGTTGCGCCCCGCGCGTCCACATACGTGGAATACGCAGCCACCGGGATAGGCCGCCCGAATCGCAAGTTCCAGAATGCCAGTGGAGGCTATGCAGGCGGTCATCATCTGGAGAGTGCCATGTATCGCAAGCATCTTTTTGGCGCGCAAATGTGTCTGACGACACCGCCAGCTCCTCGCTGGGCCGCGTGCTGGGGGTCGGCCAATGCAGCGCCGATGAGCTGTACCGGGCGCTGGACTGGCTGCATGACGCACAACCGGCCATCGAGCGGCGCCTGGCCCGTCAGCATCTGGCGGGCTCCACCCTCGTGCTGTACGACCTCACCTCGACCTGGTTGACGGGACGGTGCTGCGA
>NZ_JBFUIU010001171.1:0-2171 GCF_056401695.1 Variovorax sp. P4_D9 | reverse complement strand
ACCGACGACCGTCCCGAATCGGGCGCCTGCAAGGTCTGCGGCGCCGAATACGCCACCACGCTCGACTAGCCTGGGCTCGGCGCCTGCCCGTGGGGCAATCCCGGTCAGGGTAAACCTTGGCGCGGTGCAGCAAAACCGCTCCCTAGAATTGCTCGCGCGCCCTGGCGCCCAACATGAAGGAGTTTCTAGTGCAGAGCAAGAAGTCCGGCGACAAGCCGGTCCAGCGGGTGATCAAGAAGTATCCGAACCGAAGGCTCTACGACACGGAAACCTCCAGCTACATCACACTTGCCGAGATCAAACAGCTGGTCATGAACAACGCTTCGTTCGTGGTCCGCGATGCCAAGACCGGCGACGACCTCACGCGAAGCATCCTGCTGCAGGTCATCCTCGAGGAAGAGGCCGGCGGAGCGCCGATGTTCTCGGAGCAGGTGCTGGCGAGCATCATCCGCTTCTATGGCCAGGCGATGCAGAGCTACATGGGGCCCTACCTCGAAAAGAACATCCAGGCGATGTCCGAGGTTCAGGCTCAGCTGAGCGAAAAGGCCGAAGGCCTGTCGCCCGAGATGTGGGCCAGGTTCATGGCGGCGCAGTCGCCGGTGCTCCAGGGCCTGATGGGCAACTACGTCGAGCAGTCGAAGAACGTGTTCCTGCAGATGCAGGAGCAGATGCAGAAGAACACCGAGCAGGTGCTGGGCGCTTTCGGCCTCAAACGCCCCTGATTGAGACCGGGCGTCCGATAGCTGGGACAATAGGCGGATATGAGCGAAGTTGCCTCCCCTGAACGAACTGCCGCGCCGCCGGCCCCCAAAGTCGGCTTCGTGAGCCTGGGCTGCCCCAAGGCCCTGACCGATTCCGAACTGATCCTCACCCAGTTGAGCGCCGAGGGCTACCAGACCTCCAAGACCTTCGAGGGCGCCGACCTGGTGATCGTCAACACCTGCGGCTTCATCGACGACGCGGTCAAGGAGAGCCTGGACACCATCGGCGAGGCGCTGGCCGAGAACGGGCGGGTGATCGTCACCGGCTGCCTGGGCGCGAAGACCGGCGAACAGGGCGGCAACCTGGTGCGCCAGRTGCATCCGAGCGTGCTGGCGGTTACCGGCCCCCATGCCACCCAGGAGGTCATGGATGCGGTCCATGCCAACCTGCCCAAGCCGCATGACCCGTTCATCGACCTGGTTCCCCAGGCCTTCGGCATCGCGGGCCTGAAACTGACCCCGCGGCACTACGCCTACCTGAAGATCAGCGAAGGCTGCAACCACCGCTGCACCTTCTGCATCATTCCGTCGATGCGTGGCGACCTGGTGTCACGGCCGGTCGGCGATGTGCTGTCCGAAGCCAAGGCGCTGTTCGAGGGCGGCGTGCGCGAGCTGCTGGTGATCAGCCAGGACACGTCGGCCTACGGGGTCGACGTCAAGTACCGCACCGGCTTTTGGGACGGCAAGCCGGTCAAGACCCGCATGCTCGAACTGGTGCGAACGCTGGGCGAGATCGCCGAGCCCTACGGCGCCTGGGTCCGCCTGCACTACGTGTACCCGTACCCGAGCGTCGACGAGGTCATCCCCCTGATGGCCACTGGCCAGGTGCTGCCCTACCTCGATGTGCCGTTGCAGCACAGCCATCCGGATGTGCTCAGGCGCATGAAGCGTCCGGCCAGCGGCGAGAGGAACCTTGAGCGCATTGCGCGCTGGCGCGAGGTGTGCCCCGAGCTGGTGATCCGCAGCACCTTCATCGYCGGCTTCCCCGGTGAGACCGATGCCGAGTTCGAGCACCTGCTCGACTTCATCCGCGAGGCCGGGATCGACCGTGCCGGCTGTTTCGCCTACAGCCCGGTCCAGGGTGCCGCCGCCAATGAGATTCCGGGGATGCTGCCCGAGGCCGAGCGTGAGGCCCGCCGTGCGCGCTTCATGGAAGTCGCCGAAGCCGCCTCAATCGCCAAGCTGCGCCAGCGTATCGGCGCCACCATGCAGGTGCTGGTCGATTCGGCGCCGGCCATGGGTCGAAAGGGCGGCGTTGGCCGGAGCTACGCCGATGCGCCCGAGATCGACGGCATCGTGCGGCTGCTGCCGCCGGAGAAGATCAGCAAGACGCTCAAGGTGGGCGAGTTCACCCGGGCCCGAATCGTCGGCGCCGAGGGCCACGATCTGATCGCACTGCCCATCTGATCG
>NZ_JBFUIU010001170.1:0-2172 GCF_056401695.1 Variovorax sp. P4_D9 | reverse complement strand
GCCTTGGGCACCGACGGCGGCGGCTCCAGCCGGCGGCCACCGGCACATGTGGGCGTGGTGGGTTTCAAGCCCTCCTTCGGCGCCATCCCCGACCCCCTCGGCTTCCCGCATGCCTTCATCGGCCTGCAGACGATGGCACCGATCGCGCGCACGGTGCGCGACGCCGAGCTGATGTTCGAGGCGATGGCCGGTTCAGACGCGCGCGATCCTCAATCGATCGACCTTCCGAGCGGGCCGCTGCGCAGAGCCTCCGAATTGCGCATCGCCTTCAGTCCGCGCCTGGGGCTCGACGTACCGGTCGACGCGGACGTCGAGGCCTGCACGGCCCAAGCCATCGAGACGCTTCAAGGCGCCGGCATGACGATCGTGCGCGACGACCCCGTGTGGCCCGCGGGCGCCGACGAGAATACGCTGATGCCGCTGCAGCACGTGGGGCTGGCCCACCTGTTCGGCGAGGCCTGGAAGCGCGATCCCTCGCGCTTCGACCCCGATGTGGCGCGGCAGATCGAGCGCGGTCTGCAATGGAGCGGCGCCGACGTCGCGCGGGCGCGCGAGGCGGGCCTGCAAATCGCGCTCACACTCGCCGAGTTCTTCACACGTCACGACCTGCTGATCTGCCCCACCACGCCGTGCGTGGCCTGGCCGAACGACCGCCTCGGGCCCGAGCGCATCGGCGGCGTCGCGGTCGAGCCGCGCGGCCACGCCGTCTTCACGCCCTTCGTCAACCACGCAATGGCGGCCGCAATCTCGATCCCGTGCGGCCGCGGACGCGATGGCCTGCCAGTCGGCATGCAAGTGATCGCGCCGCGCGGCCGCGACCGTCAACTGCTCGATGCGGCGAAAACCATCGAGGACGCGCTCGCCCCGTATATCGCTGCCACAACCCAAGAGAAATGAACCATGCGAATCCTCGTCATCAACCCGAACACGAGCCAAGGCATCACCGATCGACTGATGGTGGCCGCACGCCCGGCCGCCGCGGCGGGAACTGAGCTCGTGGCGCTGACGGCGCCACGCGGATTCCCCTACATCGCGACGCGCGCCGAAGCGCAGATCGGCGGTGCCATCGCGCTCGAGATGCTGGCGGAGCACCACGGAGATTTCGATGCCGCCATCATCGCGGCCTTCGGCGACCCGGGCCTGTTCGGCGCGCGCGAGCTGTTCGACATCCCGGTGGTTGGCATGGCGGAGGCCGCGATGCTCACCGCCTGCATGCTCGGCAAGCGCTTCGCCATCGTGACCTTCGCGCAGGCGCTGGGGCCCTGGTACGAGGAATGCGTCGAGTCGCACGGCCTGATCGGTCGGCTCGCGGGCATTCGCATGCTCGAGGGCCGCTTCGCTTCAATTTCCGACGTGCAGGACGAAAAGGAACAGCTGTTGGTGGACCTCGCCAACTTGGCGGTTACCGAGGACCAGGCCGATGTCGTCATCCTCGCCGGCGCGCCGCTTGCGGGCCTGGCCGACAAAGTGAAAGATCGCATTCCAGTCCCCGTCGTCGATCAGATGGCCGCCGCCGTCAAGCAGGCCGAGGCGCTGGTCAGCCTCAAGGTGCGCAAGGCGAGCGCGGGAACCTTTCGCCGGCCGGCCGCCAAACCGACCATGGGGTTGCCTGTTCTCCTGGGAGCGCGTTTCGAGCAGAACTAGTGCAGTGCGCCATTCAGATATGTACTCACTGTATCTTGTACTCCTTGCCAGCGCGGCTTTCGCTCGCGTGACCTTGGCCAGGATGTCGGTCGCGCTCTTGGGATCGCGGTAAGGATGCCCGTTTCCGGGCAACCCCCGCACAGATCCGGACGCGCCTGCCCGTAAATGACCTCGCTGTCGTCGAGCTGCGCGGCAACGGTGAGCAGGGCCCTTGCCGACGGTCGTCTCCTCTTGAGGCGCTTGATCATCTGGGGATGAATTGGGCCAAGGCCTTACCTAGCCTAGCCTGGATTTCCACGCACCACTATTTGGGTAACGCTGCTCGATAGGAGCAGACCGCTTCTGCGCCTGGCGCCGGAGTGGCCTGGGCCTTCAGCGTTAGCGGTTGGTGCGCCCATCCCATCATTTCGACGGCCCCCACGCGGGGCCGTCGGCGTTCTTGCATCGCTTGCGCCAGTCCTGCCAATCGCTCGCCAAGCCGCATGCAGCTTGAGTTTCTGGATTTTCGATTGGTGCCGGTGAGATTTT
>NZ_JBFUIU010001169.1:0-2173 GCF_056401695.1 Variovorax sp. P4_D9 | reverse complement strand
TCCTCGCGCACTGCATCGCCCTCGATGACGATGACGTGCTGCTGGCTGCCCAGGTCCTCCACGATCATGGACAGCAGCAGCTCGCCCACCATGGAGCGGCCGTCGCGGAAGTTGCCCATCATCCGGCCCAGCGACTGGTTGGACTGCTCGACCTGGGTCTGCTCCTGCTTGCCCGAGGTCGCGGTGCCCTCCTTGCCCATGAAACCGGCCGTGGCCGCGCTGACGCGCTGGATGGCGCCTCGGTTCTCTTGCAGCATCTGGAAATGCTGGTCGGTCAGCTGGTAGTCGCGCTTGACCTCGAACTTGGCGCCCGGCTTACTCATGTGGTCGGCGTCAAGAATGATGTCCGCATCGCGGCGGGCAACCTGCTTGCGCAGCTGGGCGTCCGTCATGGCCACCGCGCCCTTGGTGCGCTCGGTGCGAACGACACCCATGCCCCAGCGAAGCTTCGAGATGCCGCTGTTGAGGCTGTCCTGCGGGAAGATCATGCCGCGCACGTAGCCATAAGGCACGCTGGTGCTGTCCTCGCGGAAGCCCCAGAACGGCACGTAGGGGAAGCTGCGATGGCTGTACGGGCTCGGCGAGTCGTGCAGGCGGTGCGGGCCGAGCCAGTAGCTGCGGCGCACGCGGGCGACGTTGGCGATGGTGAGCTTGGCCACGCCGCGCGCCACGACGTAGTTGTGGGCGACGTTGTTCTCGTCGTACTCGACAACCCGGCCGTCGCCGGTGGTGATGACGGGCACCGACACCCAGCGGCGGTACCACAGCTCCGCCAGGCAGACTTCCTTGGTCGTCGGGTTCCACCAGCGGTCCTCCAGCATGGTCCAGGCGCGCGCCTCGTTGTGCGCGTTGCGCAGGCCCGTGGTCTGGCCGCCGTCGACCGCCAGGGTCTGCTCGCCCCACCACGAGGGGCCGTAGACGCCGATGGTCTTCACCAGCTCGCGAGCATCGGGGAACGCCAGGGCGATGCGATCGGGAGTGAGCCAGCGCTGCCGGCGCAGCCAGCGCGCATTGCTCAGGTCGTTGTCCTTGTCCGTGAAGTCCCAGTGGATCTCGTTGCGGTGCACGACAGAGCAGCGATACGGGTACTTGAACGGGTCGGACTCTCGGGCAACCTCGACCCAGCCCAGGCCGACACCGATTTGCGTACGGAAGGCGTCCGAGCACGCTGCATCGGCCTTGGAATGGCGCTCCGCCTCGTTCAGCTTGTAGTTGAGGGCGTCCGCCACGTCCTGGCCGCCGGTGCCGCCGTTGGGCGTGACGCGCCAGTCGGTGCGGGTGACTTCCTCGTAGCCCTGGATCGACAGCAGCGCGGGGCCGATGAGGTCCTCGACGGCCGGCGGGATGCCCAGCTGCTGCTGCATGCGTAGCAGTTCGCTGTCCAGCTGGTTGCCGTCCGCGTAGTCCATCTCCTTGTCGGCGATGCGGCGCCACTGGGGCTGCTGCTCGATCTCCTCGATGATGGTCGTGTACTCGTGCAGCGAGAGGGCTTGCGGGTCGGTGGGGGTGGTGGTGTCCATGGTGGTTCTCACAGGCGCCAGTCAGGCTCTTCGGGTTCTTCGTAAGAGTTGCGCGCAGTTCCGGGCGCAGGGATGCCGCTGATGAAGGTCATGGCGACCGCATCGCCCTTGTCGGGGGACCGACCGAGCATTTCGCGGATCTCGTCCTTGCTGCGCATCTGGATGGCAGCGACCTTGCCCATGGTGATGACCTTGTATCGAACGGCCGTGAGGTCGCCCAGCAGCTCGGCATCCGGTGGCAGCGCGATCGGGTCAGGGTTGGTCGGGTCCAGTGCCTCGCGCAGGCGCCAATACATCTCGGCGCGCTTGTTGCGGTAGCGCAGGTTGCCGGCCTTGGTGACAAGCCCGGAGGTTTCCGAGACGTTGACGGCCAGGACGTTGAGGTTCAGGCCGACGAGGAAGTCCAGCGCGCTCGACCCGATGCCGATGCTGTCGACGCAGATGCAAGCGCCATCACGCACCAGTGGCACGACGAAGGCTGCCGCGGTGGGGCCGTCCTTGGTCACGGTGCCAGGCGCGGTCACCATCTCATCGAACCATTGGCCATGCCGGCGGGCGACGGAGGCCTTGTCGATGCCACCTCGAGCTGGGTCGAAGCCAAGGGCGGTCATCGTGCCCTTGGCATCCTTGGCCTTCCAGCGGGCTTGTGCGGC
>NZ_JBFUIU010001168.1:0-2173 GCF_056401695.1 Variovorax sp. P4_D9 | reverse complement strand
ATCACGTCCATGCGTATGCGCTTGGTGAAGGCGTTGTCGAATTCGCTGCCCTTGCTTTCCTTGACGTCCCAGACGTAGCAGAGGGTTTGGGTGGGCACCGATTCGCCGGTCGAGCCTTTTGCCAGTGCGAGCTTGGTGCGCTCGCCCACCGACAGTCGCTCGGCCGGGAAGTCGAAGTAGACACAGAGCTTGGCCGCGCCGTCGTCGCCGCTCTTGGTGTGCAGATCGGCGCCGGTCACGAATTGCTCGACCTTCCAGCGCCAGGCCAGCGTGGCCTCGTCATTGAGCTGAACCCGCGTGGAATGGACCAGGTTGCCGTAGGACTKGTCGGCATCGACCTTGAGCACCTTCTGGCCATCGAGCTGCGTGACCTCGAACTTCGTMGGCGCCTTGTTGGGCAAGGTCGYGAAGCGCCACGGCGCGGGCGCCTGCGGACCCGGAGCGGTCGAGAACGGCGTCAACAGGCCCTCGGCGCGCGCGGTTGGGGCGACCATGCAGATCAGCGCGGCCGCAACAGGCAACACYGMAGAGGCGAGCGAACGCYGTGCGCGCCCAAACCGGAATCTCGTGTCGTTCATGGCTGGCCTTTATGGCTGGTGGATGGGAAATGGGCGCTTTGCGCCCGCCAACACGGAGTGTGATCCAGRCGCGCGACAAGATAAATACCCCATCGGGAAACGCAGAAGCAWGGATACGCACCAAGCGGACGCAGGGTTGAGCCGCCACGGAGAAGCATTTCCGCCACCAGAGATCGAGCCCGGGCCCGGAGCGCTTCCGATGGCGAAGTCATGTCCGTGGGCGGAGTGCCCGCGAACGTAGCGCCTCCGCCGCCGGACAGCGGCCCAGGCTGCGAGCGTCGTTACTTCGGCAGCGGGGCGTAAGCGGCGCCGGCGGGCAGTTGAAGCACGCACGACGTCGGCCACGCGCTCGGGAAATTTCCTCGCACGCACGGTTCCCCCCCACCGAAGCCGCCCCGCTCTCGCGCCGGTGCGCCGCCGCCCTCTTCCGCCTGCGGACACCCCGCAGCGCCGCCGCGGTCAGACGCATTTCCGGTCTCGAGTGGTTTCGGTATCGGAGATCAGCCCGGTGGCGGGCGTGCTGGCGCGGATGGCGTGTACAGCCGCTATGGGCCCATACGCGCCATTCGCCTGTGCCCCTGACACGGAAACGCATTGACAATTCGGGCGCGCCGCGTTCAAAGTAGGCTTCCTTCCCCGGCGCTGTTTGGCGCCTTCCTGAATGATGAGAAACGCAGCCATGGAAGCGAAGGTCACGCTGTCAGGCGCCGGCAAATCCTCGCTGCTCGGCGCGACGGTAGCAGGCGCGACGTCGATCTCGACTAAAACCGACGCTGACCGGCCACGCTCGCGACTCCGTATGCGACTCCGTGATTGGCCAGTGACAATGCGACGCGATCGAGTGCGTTGGGCGTTGCTCGCGGTGGCAGGCATCGTCGTCTCCTCCATTGATGCATGGTTATTGCAAGGCACGATTCCGCGCCACATTGTTCTCGCGTCCGGCCTAAACGACGGCATGTACCACCAGTACACCCAGCTCTATAAGAAAATCCTAGCGCGCGATGGCGTGACGGTCGAAGAACGCATGACGGGCGGCGCGGAAGAGAACGAGCGCTTGCTGCGCGATCCGAATTCCGGCGTGGATGTGGCCTTCATGCATGGCGGTGTCGTGCGTCCAGCCGAGCAGGGGAGATTGGTCATGCTCGCCACGCTGTATTACGAACCGCTGTGGATCTTCTATCGTGACAGCGTCGTACACACGCAATTCGATGATCTTCGCTACAAGCGGCTCGCCGTGGGCTCACCGAAAAGCGGCGCGCGTGCGTTCATGGAACCGCTGCTCGAAGCAAACGGCATCAACCGCTTCAACACCGAACTGGTGCCCCTGGTCAATCTGGCCGCCCTGCGCGCGTTGCAGGCGGGACAGGTCGATGCGATATGCTTGGTCGGTCCCACGCAGTTCCCGGCGGTCTGGCAGGCCTTGCACGACCCGAGCCTGAAGCTGATGAGCCTGGCCCGCGCCGAAGCCTACCCGCGCAAGTTTTCCTACATCACGAAGCTGACCTTGCCTCCGGGAACAGTCGATCTGGAGCAACACATCCCGGAGAGCGAGGTGAAGCTGATCGGCACCAAGGCGATGCTGGTTTCGCGCGACG
>NZ_JBFUIU010001167.1:0-2177 GCF_056401695.1 Variovorax sp. P4_D9 | reverse complement strand
CACGACGATGGGAATGGAGCGGGTCGCGCCTTGGGCGGCCAAGGCAGCAGGCGCCGCGGCCGCCACGATAGCGTCCACTCCGATGCGCGCCAGGTCTGCTGCCAGTTCGGCCAGACGCCCCAGTTGACCCTCGGCAACGCGCCACTCGATCACGAGGTTCTGTCCCTCGATCCAGCCGAGGTCGCGGAGGCCCTTGAGGAAAGCCGCAATGCGGGGATTGCGTGCGACGATTTCCAAGGTATTGGGCAGCAGCAACCCAATCCGAGAAACCTTTCCAGCGTGCTGCGCTGATACGACGAGTGGCACCGCGCACAGGCCCAGAGCAGACGCTATGAATGCGCGGCGGCCCATTATCGGACCACCTCATCCGCACGCAGCAGCGCTGACCGCAGGATGATGATTACGTGCGAAAAGACTGCAAGTACCCTGTCACGTCTATTCATCCGATCCCCACTTAGTAGCGCAAGCACACAGATCAGCGGGCGGCGAGCCAGCGGTCAGTCTACGCCCTGAGTAGCTGCTTCGGGCCCGAAGCCGCCAGTCGCCAAGGTGGCGCGCGCTGAGCCCCTCCAAGCCATGCCCCGCAAGCCAAGCGCATCGCCCGCAGGAACCATGAGGGCCAAGTGACCGAGGATTTCCCGCTGCCCAAGGCGGAGGGCTCCATCAAGGAGCTCGACATGCTCAACACCGGGGCGGCGATCCTGAACGGGGTGTTCGACCTGGCGCAACTCGAGGCGATCGTGGCGCACATGAAAGCCTTGGGCGCACCCGATTGATGGGCCACTGCGGGTCCGGCCCGGCGCTGCACACATATACTCCGGCGTCAAAAATGAGGGGGCAGGTCGATGGCAAAGAGAGCGACGGACGACGTTGGCAACCATGGCGAGCGAGAAATCGCCGGCTCGAACGACTGGCGCTACTACGCGCATTTGTCGATCTATCGCTACTTCTCTGAGTTTGTTCAAGGGAAGCGAATTCTGGAAATTGGCAGCGGCACAGGCTACGGCGCGAACTACCTCTCGGAGTTCGCGACACACATCCTGTCCATTGACGTCAGCCCATCGGCCAACAAGTTCTGCCGTGATCACGCGGTGTCGGATCGCATCGATTTCCAGCTCCATGACCTATCGGCTCAACCGATCGTCGGCGAGTCGTTTCCAGTCATCGTGAGTTCGAATGCCTTCGAGCACATCGCGGCCATCGACAAATTGCTGGAGAACTGCTCAAGGATCTTGCTTCCCGACGGTCTCTTGATCATTGCGTTGCCGCCGATCAACAACCCCGAGGCGTTTGCAGAGAACTTCCGCAATCCGTTTCATGTCAACAATCTCACGCCCACCAACTGGCATGCCAAGCTCAGCCGATATTTTGACGAGGTCAAGTGCTTTCGCCATTGGGTAGCGCCAGCTTTCGAAGGCCCGGATCGGATGCCGCCTGGCGTCGGATTGCCGGCCAGTCAGACGACCATTCGGGAGGGTGATTTTGTCTTTCAGGAGATGAGCGCGGAGGAACTGCATGCCGAACCTCGCACCATCACTGCATTGTTTGCGGTTCGCCAGCCGCGGCAAGTGTTCGGCGAGCCGTCACTGGCCGAAGAGCTGCCCCGTGACTGGCACGTCGGCAAGCTGTGTGCGCAAGTCATGCTCGAAGAGGTCGCGCGCCGGGAACGTGAACTCAAGGAATCAAAGTCGTGGAGAGTCACGGCGCCCCTGCGCGCGATTGCCGAGGCGGTTCGGTTGCGCACATGAAGGCGCTAGGCGCTCCGGAGTAAGGTTCACGCAGATGCCCATCGCTACATCTAATACAAATGTGCACAACGTCGCAGCGAAATCGCGGGGGATGACGTCAATCCTCAGTGGGAGGTTCTCCACCGTGGCAGTGGACGACCCTGTGGAGAAGCATGCGCGTCTCGTCGCAACCCGTTGCCAACCGGGCTTAGCCACGCGGTGCCTGCAAAAGTGACATTGCATCCCTTCGGGCCGCTCTCGCCTTCSGGGGTAGACCAGAATTCAGCAAGGCCGATCTCAACTYCAGCGCYGCCATGGAACGTGCAGGCACGAGTAARCATTGCAGRTCWCGTGGCGCATGCTTGAAATWGCAGGRTTCMGCCRAAYGATCCGAGCTGCCTCGCCCTAGTCATCCTGAGCCGCGTTTCGGAACTCAACCATTGCGACCGC
>NZ_JBFUIU010001166.1:0-2185 GCF_056401695.1 Variovorax sp. P4_D9 | reverse complement strand
AAGCCTAGCCGCAGGCCCGGCGCCAGCACCTTCGAGAACGAGCCGAGGTAGATGCAGCCTTCGGCGTAGCGCGCGGTCAGCGGCAGCGGTGGCGCCATGTCGAACCAGAGCTCGCCGTAGGGGTTGTCCTCGACGATCGGCAGGCCCAGCCGCGTGGCTGCCGCACAGACGGCGGCGCGCCGTTGCTCGGTCATGGTGCGACCCGTCGGATTCTGGAAATTCGGCAGCAGGTAGACGAAGCGCGCATCGGCGGCCTGCGCCTCCAGGTCGCCGACATCGACGCCATGGTCGTCCGACGCGACGCTCGTCACCTGCGGCTCCATCGGCGCGAAGGCCTGCAGTGCGCCCAGGTAGGTGGGCGTCTCCACCAGCACCTTGCTGCCCTTGTCGATCAGGATCTTGGCGATCAGGTCCAGGCCCTGCTGCGAGCCGGTGGTGATCAGGATCTGGGCCGGGTCCACGGGCCAGGGCAGCGTCGCGGCGATCGCCTCGCGCAGCGGGCCGAAGCCTTCGCTCGCGGCGTATTGGAGCGCCGCCTCGCCCTCGCGCTCGAGCACCGCCGCGCAGGCCTTTGCGAAGGCGCCGATCGGAAAGGTCTTCGGCGACGGCAGGCCGCCGGCCAGGCTGATGATGCCGGGCCGTTCGGTGACCTTGAGGATTTCGCGGATCGCCGAGGGATTCATCTTGGCCGCACGGGCGGCCAGCTTCCAGGTCGTCATCAGATCTTGAACTCCTTCGCCTGCCGGATGACCGCGGCGCGGTCGAAGTCGTTGACCTCGTCGATGAGTTCGTTGGTGAAGACGGCGCTCGGGTCGCCGATCTGCGCGGCCAGGCCGGGGTTCTTGCTGGTTTCCGCCGCCAGCTCGATGTTGGACTTCCATTCGGCCAGGCTCGAAGCGCCGAAGCGTTTGTCCGGGTCCGTCGGGCTTCTCATCCAGTTCTCCTTTCGATCCTTGAGGATGAACTGGAGCTCCTTGCGTGCCTCCTCCTCCGACTTGGTCTTCGGTTTGCTCTCGGGATACAGATCCCAATGGATGTTGATCGCCTGGTCGAGGTTGGTGTGGGCAAAGAGGGTCGATTTCGCGATGCCGCGGAACAGGCTGACCAGGCTCTTGCGGTCCTCCTTCAGCATCTTCTTCTTGACGCAGATCCAGCCGGTGCCGACATCGGCATAGCGCGGCGGCAGCGCGACATAGCGCACCGGCACCCCGACCAGCTCGATGCGCGCGGCGAAGGTGTCGTAGGTCACGATCGCGTCGACCCGGTTCTGCGTCAGTGCCTGCCCGGCCGGCGCGCCGTCGCCCACGGCGAGGTACTCGATCTTCGAATCGTCGGAGCCCAGTTCGAGCAGGATGGTCTTGGTGACGACGACGCCGGGGTCGCCGAGGCTGCGCACGCCGATCCGCTTGCCCTTCAGGTCGGCGGCGGTCCGGATGTCGCTGGCGGGCTTGACGATGATCACGTTGGCATTTCGCGGCAGCCACTTGTAGGCCGACACCAGTCCCAGGCCGGGGTCCTTGGCGAGCGCCGGCAGCAGCATCGCCGGCGCCACCGGACCGAATGTGACCTGCTCGGTGATAAGGGCCTGCATCGCCTGCGAAATGCTGCTCATGTTGACGTACTCGACGTCGACGCCTTCCGACTGGTAGTAGCGCAGCTTGGGATGCCGGCCGGCCGTGATGAAGGCCTGCTGGGCGTCGTTGACGCCCGCCGAGTTGGCGACTTTCAGGATCTTCGGCGCCTGCGCCATCGCCATGCGTGGCGCCAGCCCCGCCACCGCGCCGAAGGCGCCGACCGCCAGGCTGAAATCTCTTCTGCTGATCATTGAAGCCCCTCTTGGAGAGTTGATTGAAACGAATCTCAGGCGTTGACCGCGCGCCGGCTGGCATCGACTGGCATCCAGTGCAGGACGCGCCGCTGGACGAGGCGCAGCAGCTTGCTGACCGCGATGCCGATCAACGACAGGACGATGAAGACCGAGAAGCTGCCGCCGGTGTCCATCTGCGCGTCCATCTGCAGGATCAGCACGCCGAGGCCGGCCTGTGCGCCCACGAACTCGCCGACGATGGCGCCGACCACCGCAAAGGCTGCTGCCATGTCCAGGCCGGCGAAGAGGTAGGGCAGCGCGCTCGGAAGCTTGGCCTTTGTGAAGATCTGCCAGCGTGTGGCCGACAGCGAGCGCAGC
>NZ_JBFUIU010001165.1:0-2186 GCF_056401695.1 Variovorax sp. P4_D9 | reverse complement strand
GCCATACACCGTGCCGTCGGCCTTCTCGATCACGTCGCCCAGGTGGATGCCGATGCGAAATTTCATGCGGCGGCCTTCAGGCTGCTCTGCGCTTAGGCCATCAAGTTCAGTTTGTATAGCCAACGCCGCATTCACCGCGCCACTAGCCGTGTCGAATGCCGCCAGTACCGAGTCACCGGCCATGTCGATGACCCGGCCCTGATTGGTTTCTATCTGGGTGCGAAACACCGCGCGTGCCGCATCCAGCGTGGCCACCGTTGAACGGTCGTCCTCCGCCATGAGACGTGAGTAACCTGCCGCATCCGCAGCCAGGATCGCGGCCAGTCGTTGTTTGAAATCAGGACCAATCATTTGTATCAGCCGGTCAAGCTGCATAGCCGGTGAATCTTACTTGTACGAGGAGAGCGTAGGGGAAAGCCTGCGGTCTGAATGACAGGTCCTAGACAAGCCAGTCATTCGAGCCATGGTGGGCGGCCGGCCGGTAACGCTTGCATGCCCGCCATTCCGGCGCCCGGGGCAAGATGATGCCGGTCGAACTGGCCAATTCGACTACCGGATGAGGTCTCGAGGGCGGTGGGGGCGGGCGCGCAGGAGCGACGCGAACGCCTGACCGCCTTGCAAAAATGCACGCAGGCGTAGCGCAAGTGTCGGTTATGGTTCGCCGTCGTTGTTCGTTATCCAGATCAAGAGCTGTTGTCAGTCCGTTTTTTGGCCCCTCATCAGCTTGTCGACCCGCTTTTTTGTGGTGGTCCTGCGTCGCCGGGCTGCATTAGACAGCGATCGCGCAAAGTTCATCACACCTCAGTTGGAAAGCTCCTGCCAAAATCGCTCCCATGCCTCCTCCGGACACAATCTCCGCTTCGCTGAATCGGGAAACCTCACGCCCGATGCAAGACGCAGCCAGATCTGGCCGCGAATCATCGGATCAGCAAACCGAACCCGCCAGCCGCTTCGGCGCGGCGGCCAGCATCATCGATCGCCTCGACACCCGACCACTGGACATGCGGCTGCGTCGGCCATGGTGGAGGCTCTGGTAGCCGCGGCGCTTGCGTCACGCTCGCCCGTCCACTGCCTCGTCGAACGGCTCGCCCAGGCAAAGGTCTGACGCGGAGCCAAGCCGTCACTCGCGCAGCCAAGCTCCGCAATCGCCTGCCGCCTTAGCGGGCCAGCGGAACTTGATCGTCGTCTGGCATGGTTGACCGTGCGGCCGCGCCTAATTATTGATTTCCTCTTCCTCGGGGGAGGCCAGAGTCAAAGTGGCGATGCCGACGTTCCTGTGGGTCATGATCTGCTGCTCCAGCCGGCGCAGGATGCGGGCCAGGTCGGCTTGGGAATGCTCGCCGGCAATCTCGATACGCGCAACGAGAAGGATGCGATCCGGGCCGATGAACTCGGTGTACAGCAGGGTGACTCTCTTGACGTCGGGTGACTGCTTCAGCAGCCCGATCGCAATCGCCCGTCGATCGTCGGGCAGCGGCATCCCGGCCAGATAGCGACGGTTCAAGTTGACCAGGAACAGCCCTGCGATCCCCATCAGCAAGCCCACGACGATGGAGCCCCCTGCGTCGTACGCCACATTGCCGGTGAGGTCGTGCAGCAGCATGCCCAGCCCCGCAACGGCAAGCCCGATCAGCGCCAGAAAATCCTGCGTCACCACCGTCCGCAGCTGCGAATCGGAGGTCTCGAGCACGTGCTTGACCACACTCCGCTGGAGCGCTGCAGCACGTCGGCGCAGGAACCGAAGCGCCTGGAAGGTCGAGATGCTTTGCAACGCGAACGATCCGAGGATGACGGCGTAACCAATCCGGTAGTCGGTCGTTGYGTCGGGCAGGCTGAGCTGGCGGATACCGCGCCATATCCCGACTTGCGCGCCCAAGGCGAGCATCGCGAACGAGCCGAACATCGACCAGACATAGGACTCTCGGCCATAGCCGAGCCGATGCTTGCCGTCCGCCGGGCGCCGCGCGGCGAGATAAGCAGCGACGAGGAAGCTGTCCGTGAGGGCATCGACCCATGAGTGGACGGCCTCGGCGGTCATTGACGCGGAGCCGGTCAGAACCGCGGCCAGCGTCTTCACGAGGGCGATCGAAGTTCCTGCTGCGAAGGCCAGCATGACCGCCGCCTTGCCGCCGGGCTTGTCAGCGTCGACGCCGAGGTGGCGATGAAAGCGGTGAAATGCTCTCATG
>NZ_JBFUIU010001164.1:0-2189 GCF_056401695.1 Variovorax sp. P4_D9 | reverse complement strand
ATCCATCCTGGTCGGCACCAGGTTCGAGTTGTTCGTGGCGTTGGCCAGGCGCTCTTCGATGGTTGCCTTATCTTCGCTCAGCATGCGGTCCTTTCAGCCTCGCGGGTGATCTTGGCGTCATGGCGCGCGGCCACCTTGGCCCGGATGGTGTCTGCGAGGCAATCGATCACTYGGAGCGCTGGAGCTGCCCCAGGTGCACGACGGCACGCTCGCGCCGTACACCACGGCGCGGCTCGCCGACGGGCGCGCGCACAAGACGGTGAACCTGGCGCTGGGCGTGGTGCGCCGGATCCTGAACCTGGCGGCCAAGAGCTGGCGGGACGAGCAGGGCCGGACATGGCTGCAGCAGGCACCGACGATCACGATGCTGCCCTTGGTGGGCCATCAGCGCGAGCCGGCGCCGATCACCTGGGCTGGCCAACGCCGGCTGATGCCGAAGCTGCCGGACCACTTGGCCCGAATGTCGCTGTTCACCCTGAACACCGGCGTGCGCGACGACGTGGTCTGCAGCCTGCGGTGGGAATGGGAGATCAAGGTGCCCGAGCTCGGGATCTCGGTCTTCGAGGTCCCGCGCCAGCACGTCAAGGGTCGGCGGCGGTCCAGGGTGGTGGTTTGTAACAGCGTGGCGCAGTCGGTGATCGAGGCTGTGCGCGGCCAGCACGAGGAGTTCGTCTTCGTGTGGCGCCGGGAGCGGGTGAAGAACGTCGACCAGGCGCCGAGCATGGCCTACCGGCCGGTTTCGCGCATGCTGAACTCTGCCTGGCGCCGCGCCCGCGTGGCCGCCGGGCTGGGCGATCTGCATGTGCACGACCTGCGGCACACGGTGGGGATGCGGCTCCGGGAGGCCGGCGTGGGCGAAAGCACGATCGCCGACATCCTGTGGCACAGCACCGGAACGATCACGGCGCACTACAGCGTCGCGCAAATCGTCGAGCTGCATGGGGCTCTGGAGCGAATTCGGGCCGACGACGGCCGCTGGAACAAGAGTTTGGCGACGTTGCGGCTCGAGCAGCAGGAGAAGGCGGGGGGACCGAGTCCCCACAAAGTCCCCGCGCAAAAGAAAACAGCCTAGAGGGGTGAGCCTCTAAGCTGTTGATGCATAAGCAAAAAAAATGGTGCGGCTGGCAGGAATTGAACCCACGACCCCTTGGTTCGTAGCCAAGTACTCTATCCAACTGAGCTACAGCCGCACAGCTTGCGATTATAGCATCCAATTCTGCTACCTGTCCAAGCTTCGATTCATGACTCGAACAGAAGCTTCGCGGAAGCAGGCCCGAAATCTCCGGGGGATGCATTTGGTAGGCCGTCCTGGGCTTGAACCAGGGACCAACGGATTATGAGTCCGCTGCTCTAACCAACTGAGCTAACGGCCCACGTGCCATCGATTCTAGTAGCGCGCGGCGCCCTTCCCTATTTGCGGTGGCTCAGCGCGTTGGTGACCAGCTTCGAGGTGATGTCGACGATCTGGATCATGCGCTCGTAGGGCATGCGGGTCGGGCCGATGACGCCCAGCGTGCCGACCACTTGGCCGTCGACCTCGTAGTTCGCGCTGACGATCGACAGGTCGTCGARGGGCACCACCTGGCTCTCGCCGCCGATGAAGATGCGCACGCCCTCGGCCTGGCTTGAGACATCGAGCAGGCGCATCAGCTGCGTCTTGTGCTCGAACAGTTCGAAGGCGCGCCGCAGATGCCCCATGTCGCTCGAGAAGTCGGTGACCGCGAGCAGGTTGCGCTCGCCCGCGATCACGACCTCGTCCTGCGCCTCGGTCATGACCTCGGAACTGACCTGCACCGCAGCCTGCATCAGCGCCGCGATCTCGCCGCGCAACTGCTCGACCTCGGACTGCAGCCGGTCGCGGACCTGCTCGATCGAGAGGCCGGCGAAATGGGTGTTGATGTAGTTGGAGGCCTCGACCAGCTGCGACTGCGTGTAGTCGACCTCGGGGAAGATCACGCGGTTCTGCACGTCGCCGTCGGGCGCGACGATGATCACCAGCAGCCGCCGGTCGGACAGCCGCAGGAACTCGATCTGCCGGAACACCGAGGCGCGCCGCGGCGCCATCACCACGCCCACGAACTGCGACAGGTTCGACAGCAGGTTGGCGGCATTCGCGATCACCTTCTGCGGCTGGTCGGCCGCCAGGCTCGGCGCCGAGGTGAACTGCTCGCGCTGCGCGGTCAGCATGG
>NZ_JBFUIU010001163.1:0-2191 GCF_056401695.1 Variovorax sp. P4_D9 | reverse complement strand
CTGCAGGCGTGGTTGCCGGCGCCGGTGCCGGCGTACCGATGGCGGCGCGCTCGAGCAGGCTGCTGCTGCCGCCGCCGGCCGGCCGTGCGTGGCCGAAATAGGCCAGCAGCAAGGTGCAGGCGAAAAACACCGCGGCCAGCACCGCGGTAGTCCGCGACAGGAAGTTCGCGCTGCCGCTGGCACCGAACAGGCTGCCGGCACTGCCGCTGCCGAAGGCGGCGCCCATGTCCGCACCCTTGCCGTGCTGGATCAGGATCAGCCCGATCATCGCGAGTGCGGTGAGCATTTGCACGCCCACCAGGATATTGAGGACCACATTCATTCGTTCTAACTCCTAAATTTTGTCGTCGGCCGCGCGCTTCAGCGGGCCGCTGCAATGATCTGCAGGAAATCGGGGGCCTTGAGCGACGCGCCGCCGATCAGGCCACCGTCGATGTCGGCTTCGGCCAGCAACTCGACCGCGTTGGCCGCGTTCATGCTGCCGCCATAGAGAATGCGGATGCCCGCGGCGTGCTCGCTTGCCGCGTGGTGCAGCTGGGCGCGGAGCACCGCGTGCACCGCCTGCGCCTGCGCCGGCGCCGCCGTCTTGCCGGTGCCGATGGCCCAGACCGGCTCGTAGGCGACCACGATCTCGCTGATGCAATGGCCGTTGACGTGGATCACCGCGGCCAGCTGGCGCTTGACCACTTCCTCAGTGTGCCCGGCCTCGCGCTCGGCCAGGCTCTCGCCGACGCAGACGATCGGCGTGATGCCGTTGGCCAGCGCGGTGGCGGTCTTGGCCGCCACGAGTTCATCGGTCTCGCCGTGGTACTGGCGCCGCTCGGAATGCCCGACGATCGCATAGCGCACGCCGAAGTCCTTGAGCATCGCCGCCGACTGCTCGCCGGTGAAGGCGCCCTGCGGCTGGGCCGAGAGGTCCTGCGCGCCGAGCCTGATTGGCGACCCGGCCACCAGCGACTGCACCTGCGCGAGGTACGGTGCCGGGACGCAGACCGCGACCTCACAGGCGGGCGTGCCGACACCTGCCAGCAAGGCCTTCAGCAGCGCCTCGTTGGCAGCCAGGCTGCCGTTCATCTTCCAATTGCCGGCGATCAGCTTCTTCTTGGTCGTCATGTCGTTCTTGTTCACCAGGTCAGCACGATCTTGCCGATGTGCTGATTCGATTCCATCAGGACGTGGGCCTGTGCGGCGCCGCTGGGCTGACCCGCCGCGGCGAAGCGGCTGTGGATGATCGGCTTGACCGCGCCCTTCTCGAGCAGCGGCCAGACCGTCTCGCGCAGCGCCTTGGCGATCGCCCCCTTGAAGGCGACCGGACGCGGCCGCAAAGTCGAGCCGGTGATCGTGAGCCGGCGGCGCAGCACCAGGCCGGCGTTGATCTCGCTCTTGACCCCGCCCTGCACCGCGATGATCACCAGCCGGCCGTCCTCGGCCAGGCAGTCGAGTTCGCGCGCCACGTAGCCRCCGGCCACCATGTCGAGAATCACGTCGACGCCCTTGCCGCCGGTCAGGCGCTTGGCCTCCTCAGCGAAATCGGCGTTTCTGTAGTTGATCGCATGGTCGGCGCCGAGCTTCAGGCAGGCTTCGCACTTGTCGTCGCTGCCGGCCGTCACGATCACGGTAGCGCCGAGCGCCTTGCCGAGCTGGATGGCCGTGACGCCGATACCGCTCGAGCCGCCCTGGATCAGCAAGGTCTCGCCCTTCTGCAGGCGGCCGCGCTCGAAGACGTTGCTCCAGACGGTGAAGAAGGTCTCGGGCAGCGTGGCCGCCTCGACATCGCTCCAGCCCTTGGGCACCGGCAGGCACTGCGCCACCGGAGCCACGCACAGCTCGGCATAGCCGCCGCCGGCCACCAGGGCGCAGACGTGGTCGCCGATTTTGAAGGCGGCCTCGGCCAGCGCACGCTCGTCGCCGGCGACGATCTCGCCCGCGACCTCGAGGCCCGGCAGATCGGAGGCACCCGGCGGCACCGGGTAGTTGCCGGTCCGTTGCAGCACGTCGGGACGATTAACACCGCTCGCGGCCACGCGGATCAACAATTCGCCCGCGCCTGCAACGGGCGCGGGACGTTCCGCCATGCGCAGCACCTCGGGGGCGCCGAACGATGTTATCTCAATGGCTTTCATGGTCTTGCTCCGGGTAGCGGCCGACCGCACTGCCGGCGGACGGCACGCGGTACGGCGCAATGGCGTTG
>NZ_JBFUIU010001162.1:0-2198 GCF_056401695.1 Variovorax sp. P4_D9 | reverse complement strand
CATCTGCCAAAAGCCCAACTCGACCGTCCGCGATCCGACCGGCGCGCTAACGCTGAATGCCGAACACACCACGCTCGATTGGGAAGTTGAGCTGGGCGTGATCATTGGCGACGTGGATGGGGGACTGACGATCGAGCAGGCGGCGTCGGCGATCGCGGGCTACTGCGTGGTCAACGACATCACGTTGCGCTCGGCGGTGTTTCGTGAGGAGCCTCCGCGCTTCGGTACGGATTGGCTTCAGTCGAAAGGTGGTCGCGGCTGGCTGCCCGCCGGGCCGTGGTTCGTACCTTTTTGGAACGTGAGCGATCCGGGGGGGCTGCGCCTGTGGTTGCGCCTCAACGGCGCGCTGATGCAGGACGGTCGCACGGATGACATGGTGTTCGGTATTGCCGAACAGATTGCCTACCTCTCGCGACACGTGGCGTTGCTGCCAGGCGACCTGATCTGCACTGGCTCCCCGGCTGGTTTTGGCAGCCACCATGATCGCTTCCTGCGCCCCGGCGACGTGGTGGAAGCAGGGATCAACGGCCTGGGGGCCCAACGCATTTGTTTCATCGAGGGCTCGCCCTCGTCTCATCGTAGGTAATGACCATGACCAAGACTGTTTTTCTGACTGACTACGCCTGGCCCGATGACTCCATCGAGCGCAAGGTCATTGAATCTGCGGGCATGCGTCTCGTGAGCGGCCCGGCCGCGCCATCAAACGTGTCAGACATCGACGCTCTGGTCGCCGCGCATCAGCCGCACGGGATCATGACGTGCTGGGCGGAGGTCTCCGCGCACGCGATCCAGTCCAGCCTGCCGCTCGAGATAGTGGCCCGCCTGGGCGTCGGGCTGGACAACATTGCCGTGCAGGCCGCGACCGACCGTGGAGTTTGGGTGACGAACGTGCCAGACTATTGCGTGGAAGAGGTTTCCGACCATGCTGTCGGATTCATCCTGTCCTGGACCCGTGGTCTGAATCACTTCGATCGCGAGGTTCGGGCCGGGCACTGGAACCCAGCGAGCGCGAAACTCAAGCGACTGGCCAACCTGACCTGCGGCATCGTGGGGTTCGGACGCATCGGCCGCCTCACCGCCCGCAAGCTGTCTGCATTCGGCTGCCGACTGCTGGCTTATGACCCATTTCCGGGTGCACCGCAGCCGGGCGTCGAGCCGAAGGATCTCGACAGCCTGATGCGCAACAGTGATATCGTTGTAGTGCATGCGCCATTGGTACCGGCCACCAAACATTTGATCGACGGCGAGCGGCTAGCCCTGATGCGGCCGGGTGGCCTGCTCATCAATGTCAGCCGAGGCGCCGTTGTGGACACCGCAGCAGTGATAGAGGCCCTTACGTCCGGCCGCCTGTCCGCAGTTGGGTTGGACGTATTGGAGTCGGAGCCACAGGTGCCGGACGAACTGAGATCCAGTCCAGGCGCGATGTTGACGCCGCATGTCGCGTTCTCGTCCGACGCGTCGTTGGAAGAACTGCGGCGTCGAGCCGCCGAAGAAGTGGTGCGCGTCCTGTCGGGTCAAGCGCCGCAAGAGGGGCGCAACCAGCCGGTTCGCCGCAGTTGAGGAGACGCCATGTCAAATGCACCCGTACCGGACAGCGATCTCGTCCACTTCGTCGAAGCCCAAGGCCTGACAAAATCCGGCGTCATCGCGCGCTGGCGTGAGTTGGCCGGAGGCGTGTCTTCCGACATCTGGAAGGTCGAATTGGGCGATCGCACAATTTGCGTCAAGCGCGCGCTGCCGCAACTGAAGGTCGCGGCGGTCTGGGAGGCACCAGTCTCCCGCAATGCCTATGAGTGGGCTTGGATGCAATTCGTGTCGGAGCATTGCCCCGCCAATGTTCCCGCGCCGATCGCGCAGGATGTGGAAGCCGGCCTGTTTGCTATGGCCTACTTGGAGCCGGAGGACCACCCGGTGTGGAAGCAGCAACTCCTAGCGGGCGAGGTTGACATTGGTTTGGCTGCAGCGGTCGGTAAGGTGCTCGGCGCGATCCATGCGAAAAGTGCCTGGCGAATCGATCTCGCCAAGCGCTTCGACTCAATTGAGAACTTCTATGCCTTGCGACTGGAGCCCTACCTCGTGGCGACGGCGGCACGCTATCCCGAGGTCTCAGCCACGCTATTAGCGCTGGTGGCTCAGACTGCGGGCACCACGCACGCGCTGGTCCATGGCGACGTGAGCCCGAAGAACATCCTGGCCGG
>NZ_JBFUIU010001161.1:0-2204 GCF_056401695.1 Variovorax sp. P4_D9 | reverse complement strand
CACCGGTGCCACCTTCATCCTGATGCACAAGGCGCAGGACAAGCCGGCCCAGGCCACGACCACGCTCAAGTTCTTCGACTGGGCCTACAAGAACGGCGACAAGACCGCCGGCGATCTCGACTACGTGCCGATGCCCGACAAGGTCAAGGGCGTGATCGCCACGGCCTGGGGCGAGATCAAGGACGCTTCGGGCAAGCCCGTCGCGGCCAAGTAAGACCCCTCGGCGCGCATATGAGCACACCGCTTGATCGCGCGCCGAATCCGGAGCGACACGTGTCATCCACATTCCCCGCCGGCGCCACGCCGCTCGAACTCCAGGCCGAGCGCGCCCGTACCAAGGCCGGTCCGCCGCCGGCCAAGCGGCCGCGCAGCGGCCCCACCACCGACCGCCTGTTCGGCTGGGCCGCCAAGGGCGCCGCGCTGCTGACGCTGGCGATGCTGATCGGCATCCTGCTGTCACTGTTGTACGGCGCCTGGCCCGCCATCTCGAAGTTCGGCCTCGGCTTCCTGACAAGCAGCGTCTGGGACCCGGTGCAGGACCAGTACGGCGGCTTGGTGATGATCTACGGCACGCTGGCGACCTCGCTGATCGCGCTGCTGATCGCGGTGCCGGTCAGCTTTGGCATCGCGCTGTTCCTGACCGAGATGTCGCCGGCGTGGCTCAAGCGGCCGCTCGGCACGGCCATCGAATTGCTAGCGGCGGTGCCGTCGATCGTCTACGGCATGTGGGGCCTGCTGGTGTTCGGCCCGATCCTCTCGACCTACGTGCAGCAGCCGCTGCAGAAGCTGTTCGAGGGCGTGCCTTACCTGGGCGCGCTGGTGGCAGGACCGCCGGTGGGCATCGGCATCCTGTCGGCCGGCATCATCCTGGCGATCATGATCATTCCGTTCATCGCCTCGGTGATGCGCGACGTCTTCGAGGTCACGCCGCCGCTGCTCAAGGAGTCGGCCTACGGCCTCGGCTCCACCACCTGGGAAGTGGTGTCGAAGGTGGTGCTGCCCTACACCAAGGCCGGCGTCATCGGCGGCATCATGCTCGGCCTTGGCCGGGCGCTGGGCGAGACCATGGCGGTCACCTTCGTGATCGGCAACACCAACCAGCTCAATTCGCTGTCGGTCTTCGAGCCGGCCAACAGCATCACCTCGGTGCTGGCCAACGAGTTCGCTGAAGCCGGCGCGGGCTTGCACCAGGCCTCGCTGATGTACCTCGGCCTGGTGCTGTTCTTCATCACCTTCGTGGTGCTGTCGCTGTCCAAGATGCTGCTGGCGCAGATGAAGAAGAGCGAGGGCACCAAGTCATGAGCACCGCGGAACGCCTCCTGAACGCCAAGACGCTGGAAGAGACGCGCGCGGCGCGCTTCGCCGGCCGCAAGCGCCTGAACTTCATCGCGCTGACGCTGTCGCTGGCCGCGATGGCCTTCGGCGTCTTCTGGCTGGTGTGGATCCTTTGGGAAACGCTGCGCCTGGGCGTCGGCGGGCTGGCGCTGAGCACGCTGACCGAGATGACGCCGCCGCCGAACGAGGCCGGCGGCATCGCCAATGCGATCTTCGGCTCGCTCGTGATGGTGCTGATGGCCACCTTCGTCGGCACGCCGATCGGCATCATGGCCGGCATCTACCTGGCCGAGTACAACCCCAAGGGCTGGCTCTCGACCATCGTCCGCTTCGTCAACGACATCCTGCTGTCGGCGCCGTCGATCGTGATCGGGCTGTTCGTCTATGCGGTGGTGGTGGCCTACTTCAAGTCCTTCTCGGGCCTGGCCGGTGCCTTGGCACTGGCGCTGATCGTGATCCCGGTCGTGATCCGCACCACCGAGAACATGCTGCAGCTGGTGCCGCCGGGCCTGCGCGAAGCGGCCTACGCGCTGGGCACGCCGAAGTGGAAGGTGATCCTCAGCATCACGCTGCGCGCCGCGCGCGCCGGGGTGGTCACGGGCGTGCTGCTGGCCGTGGCCCGCATCGCCGGCGAGACCGCGCCGCTGCTCTTCACTGCGCTCAGCAACCAGTTCTGGACCTCCGACGTCACGCAGCCGATGGCCAGCCTGCCGGTGACCATCTTCAAGTTCGCGATGAGCCCGTACGAGAACTGGCAGCAGCTGGCCTGGGCCGGCTTGTCCTGCGCCTTGTGCATCAGGATGAAGGTGGCACCGGTGATCGGCCACGCATCCTTGCCCGGCTGGTCGGTCAACACCTGGTAGAAGGTC
>NZ_JBFUIU010001160.1:0-2210 GCF_056401695.1 Variovorax sp. P4_D9 | reverse complement strand
GTGGAGCTGATCGCCGGCTCGCTGGGTATTTCCTCGCTGGTCTGCCTGCTCAACAACGGCGACCAGGGACAGACCGACAGCACGGCGAACCTCATGGGCCCGTTCTGGCGCATGAACTCGCCCGCCACCGCCAATGGCGCGTCAATCGTGCGGTCACCGACGCCAGGCGCCCCGATCTTCGTCAATGCCTGGATCCGTGACAGGGAGGGCCGCGCGGTCGAGGGTGCGGAAGTCGACGTCTGGCACACGTCGGGTGAGGGTTTCTACGAGAACCAGGATCCGGGCCAGGAGGACATGAACCTGCGCGGGAAGTTCACGACCGATACCAAGGGGCACATCGCCTTCCGAAGCGTCAAGCCGGCGGGCTACCCGATCCCGCTGAGCGGCCCGGTCGGGGCATTGCTGCGGGCGCAGGGGCGCCACAACATGCGCCCGGCCCATATCCATTTCATGATTCACAAGCCTGGCTTCAAGACCCAGTTCTCCCAGGTGTATTCGAGCGACGATCCCAACCTCGAGACGGATGTCCAGTTCGGTGTGACGAAATCATTGATCGGCCAGTATGTGCTGCACTCGGACGAACCGGCGCCGGCGGACGATGTCACGGGGGCCTGGTATTCGCTGGACCATCACTTCGTGGTCGAGCCCGGCGACGCCACGCTGCCCAAGCCGCCGATCACCGGCAAGGCGAGCGGCGATCGCCCGACGCTTGCGGTGCTGGAACGCAGGCCATGACGATGTCGATCGGAACCGTTTCGCCGGCCTGAACGACCTGGCGCCGACCGGAACCTTGCGCGCGGCGATCAATTTCGGCAACGGCGTGCTCGTGTAGCGCGACGCTCCGGGCGGACAGCCGCGCGGGGTCTCGGTCGTCCACATCCACATCCGCATCCGCATGCGCTGGCGAGGTCTGCCAATCGCCGGTGACGCCCCTGCTCAGCCAATGTGTCGAGACGCTGAGGATGGCGGTCGGTCTGGGGAGCTCACGCCCCCACGTCGATAGCCGTTGGGTAAACGCGCTCTGCCGAACAGCATTCATCGGCGTGCCGTGACCGATGCAGATGGGTGCTCAGCAGGCGGCGGTTGCAGCGCGCGCGCTGGCCAAGGCCGCGGCATGAAGATCGACGACATCGACCTCTTCGAAGTCAACGAAGCCTTCGCGCCCGTGCCGCTGGCCTGGCTGCAGAAGCTGGGCGCAGATCCGGCGCGGCTCAACGTGAACGGCGGCGCCATCGCGCTCGGCCATCCGCTGGGCGCATCCGGCACCAAGCTGATGACCACGCTGGTGAACGCGCTCGGCAAGCGCGGCAAACGTTACGGCCTGCAGACCATGTGCGAAGGCGGCGGCATGGCTAACGTGACCATCGTTGAGCGACTCGGATGATCGGCTCTGGTTCGAGAATTGTTCGTGACCGCATGACACTTCGAGAGTGCCGCGCTGGTCCGAAGGTACAGCGTTCCAGATCTACCGCGGCACGCCGCCGGAGATCCGGACTGAGCTGTGGAAGCGATTCATCGACGCGATCGCGCCGCTCAAGGATGCCGGCAAGCTGGGCGTGGTGCACTTCCAGTTTCCGCCCTGGCTGATGTGCAACCGGGAAGGGCATGCGCACGTCGAGCACTGCATCGAACAGATTGCGGGGCACACGGTGAGCGTCGGAGATTCGGCATGCTTCGTCGAGCCATGCCGTCTCACTCAACTTCGGCTGCAAGCGTTTGGCCGGGCGGCAACACCATCAGCGGCAGCACTTCGGGGATGTTGTGCTCGATGAAGCGCACCGCGCCGGCACGAACGGCGCCCAGACCAGCATCCTGGGCAGCATGCACAGTCCCTGAGGGCTCGCCCGGAATGCGCCCGCGTGTGGAGGCGGCGTGGTCACGGGCGCAATCCGTTTGCTTCGACTTTCAACGCACTGGCACGCCCCGCCGGGCTTCCACGACCTGCAAATGCTCAAGCCCTGGGGCGCGAGGAGCAGCGCCAGGAGGAGGGCGCGGGTCAAGGGTGAAGGACTACTTGCGGGTGTAGAACCGGCTGTCGAAGACGGCGCCGGCGACCAGGGCGCCGATCGCGCCACAGGCGGCCATGCCGAGGATCCAGATCAGCCCGTTGCCATAGAAGCCGGCGCCCGCGAATGTCGCGAGCAGAACGAACACCAGCGCCCCCGCGGCCGAGCCAGCGATCAGGTAGTTCATCTGCAGCTCGGCATGCC
>NZ_JBFUIU010001159.1:0-2213 GCF_056401695.1 Variovorax sp. P4_D9 | reverse complement strand
CGTCAGCAGCCACAAGACCCCGCTCGTGCAGGACTTCCTCGCCGAGCACAAGCATGTCCAGATTCACTACACGCAGAACTATTCCTCCTGGCTCAACCAGGTGGAGAACTGGTTCACGCGCATCCAGCGTGACGTCATCACTCGAGGCGTCTTCACATCGGTCAAGGAACTCGACAAGAAGCTAATGCGGTACATCAGTGCGCACAACAAAGACCCGAAACCAATCAAATGGAAGTACGACGATCCCAATCGCCGACACCGCCAATTCTTCTGATTCAGTGGACTAGCAACCTTGAGCGAGTTCTTGATCAGCACCGGTGCGGTGAACGTCGGTACTGGAATAGAGCTGACACTCGATCCGGACATGAGCAATGTTGCCGCGGCTGCCTCGGCGTTTCTGCCAGACGGAACGCGCATTGTGGTGAAGTTCGAGGTGGGTTTCACCAACTACCTCGGCGATGGCGCGCAGTACTGCGCTGGAGGTTTAGTCGCATTCAGAGAACGCTACGACAGTGGGGAGCACCTGGACATACGGGATCGACTCGCCTTCATTGAGGCTGGCCACGCAGGTTCCCGAGCTCCCATTCGACTGGCCTCGTCCTGGGATCTCTTCGAGTCTGGAGATTCCGGTACTTGGGTGATGGAGGTCGATGCGCCCCTTGCCATCGCCCCTCTCGACATCAAACCTGAGCTCCTCAACCTTGACCTGGCGCCCCTCCGCCTGTCCGAACGGTTCGATTGATGAGCAGATCAACCAGACCCATGCAATACACCCAGGCCCTATCCATCTCAAGGCGCCGGTGGCGGCCTGACTCAACAACATAGAGCGAGATCTCATGAACTACGATTTGATCGGCAATCTTACTCACCTACGGATTGCTCTGCACCGTCGTCTCGCACGTTTGTTCGCAGTGTGGCACGACCCTCTACCACTCCAAGGAATGAACGCTTCTCGCTCATACACCGGCATCGGGTCTCGCTCGACACCACCCGAGGTCCTGGAACGCCTGCGCGACCTCGCTGCGGCGCTTGCCCGCGAAGGCTACGAGTTGCGCTCGGGTGCTGCCGACGGCGCCGACATGGCCTGCGAGGAAGGCTGCGACCGCGTAGCCAAGCCCCATGGGCAGCATCGGCTGCGTGCGCTCCAGCGCCTGGCATTGGCTCTTCTCGTCCACGCACAGCACCAGCGCGTTCTCCGGCGGACTCAGGTACAGGCCGACGACATCGCGCAGCTTCTCGATGAAGAGCGGATCGTTGGACAACTTGAAGCTCTCGGTGCGATGAGGTTGCAAGCCGAACAGTTGGAAGTAGCACAGCACGCTGGTCTTGGAAATGCCGGCCTCCGAGGCAACCGATCGCACATTCCAATGCGTAGACCCATCGGCGGGCTTGGTGTGCAGCGTCGTCTTGATCAACTGCGCGATTCGCTCATCGTCGATCGTACGAGGCTTGCCCGGACGAACGTCGTCTTAAAGGCCGGCGATACGCCGTTCGAGGAAGCGCATGCGCCACTTGCCCACCGTGGCATTGGTCGCTGGGCAATTGAATTATTCGCCTCGCCGTCTGCACTGCTCAGAATAATGCGCGCTCGCTCACTGAGTGCTGCCGGCAACGAGCGGCTGCGCGCGAACGACTGCAGCTGCGATCGTTCGACATCGCTCAATACAAGTTCGGTCTTCGGTCTGCCCATGCCCATCGCGGTATCTCCGTCAGAAAGATAACGCATGAGCATGCAAACTTAATGCCAGCTATTTACGGGACAGCACACTAGTAGGAGAGTTCGGGTCGAGCGTTCTGTCCGCGCGCATCACTGCCGGTCTAAGGGATGTATCACTCCGATCATCAAGTGGCATCCTTCGAATCGGTGAGGGATGCTTGCAAACTCATGAGACGGATGCGTTGATCTCCTCGATTTTTGGCCTGTGGATCAGCTCAAAGAGTTCTGGCCTTGGCACTAACTGATTTCCCTTGGCCGCCCAATAGCGCTGTCCCATCGCACCGGTGAGAAACGCTCGGCGGCGCTCCTCGCGCTGGTAGCCAGTGACGTTCTTCAGAATCACATAGCGAATCTCTCCGCGCGGTCCCATGATCACAGTCGATCCGCCGTGATACGAGAAGGCCGGTGCCGTGCTCGTCGCCTTGACGTGTCGCACCTGCGTGATCTCTCCGATCAGATCGAAGACGATCTGACCGTCAGGTCCGGCACGCCGAGC
>NZ_JBFUIU010001158.1:0-2217 GCF_056401695.1 Variovorax sp. P4_D9 | reverse complement strand
TCCGTACACCGAGCTGGTGGCGCTGCACGGCGAGCCGGGCAGCGGCCTGAACGGCGCGACCTGGCGCGACCGGCGCAGCGGCCAGCTGGAAGACTGCCCGGCGCGCAACATCTTCCTGTTCATCGGCGCGGTGCCCGAGACCGACTGGCTCGAAGGCTGCGGCGTCGCCCTCGACAAGCACGGCTTCGTGCTCACGGGACAAGCGGCGCGCGGCGGCTTTCCGGCCAAGACCGCGGCCGCGCTCGAGTCCAGCGTGTCCGGCGTGTTCGCGGTCGGCGACGTGCGCTCGGGCTCGGTCAAGCGGGTCGGCGGTGCCATCGGCGAAGGCGCCGCGGTGGTCGCGCTGATCCACCAGCACCTGGCGCCGGCCGCGGCGGGGGCCTGAGCTAGTAGGTCGGGCCGGCCGAGGCGCCGGTCCGCCTGCAGGAAATCGCGGCCGGGGCTATGCTGGCCGGCCTTCCGTTCACCCCCTGGATTCCTCGGACATGACCCAAGCCCCCATCGACGTCTATTCCTGGCCCACGCCCAATGGCCACAAGGTTCACATCATGCTGGAGGAGTGCGGCCTCCACTACCGCGCCCATCCGGTCAACATCGGCAAGGGCGACCAGTTCGATTCCGACTTCCTGGAGATCAGCCCGAACAACAAGATTCCGGCCATCACCGATCCCGACGGACCGGACGGCAAGCCGATCTCGCTGTTCGAGTCGGGCGCAATCCTGGTCTACCTGGCCGGCAAGACCGGCAAGTTCCTGCCGACCGGAGACCGCGAGCGCTACGAGGTGCTCCAGTGGCTGATGTTCCAGATGGGCRGYGTCGGCCCSATGCTSGGCCAGGCGCACCACTTCCGYMTSTACGCGCCCGAGAAGATCGSCTAYGCCATCGASCGCTACAGCAACGAGGCCAAGCGCMTCTACGGCGTGATCGACAAGCAGTTGTCGAGCAACAAGTTCATCGCCGGCAAGAGCTATTCGATCGCCGACATCGCGATCTTTCCGTGGCTGCGCAGCTGGGAGAACCAGGGCATCGTCCTCACCGACTATCCGCACCTCGAGCGATGGTTCGACACGCTTGCCGCGCGGCCGGCGGTGCAGCGCGGCGTCAAGGTGCTGGCCGACCTGCGGCAGCCGATCACGGGCGACAAGGAGCGTGAAGTCCTGTTCGGCAAGACGCAATATCAGCGCAGATGAGGCAGGTCCGCCGGACCGCCCCCGATTCGCAGGTTAGAATTGAAGGCTCGTCGGGGTGTAGCGCAGCCTGGTAGCGCATCTGGTTTGGGACCAGAGGGTCGAAGGTTCGAATCCTTTCGCCCCGACCAATAGTTTGTCCAAGGGCGTCCGGTGTCATCCACCTGACGCCCTTTTTCATTGGGAAATCATGAGGCTTGGGTCCATATCCGTCCATGATCGTCCGTTGACTGCCGACCCCAAACCGGGGAACATTCCGGGGAACGAACCGGGGTATCGGCCCCAAACCGGGGAATTGTTCCCCGGTCGCCCCCTTAAAAGAGGTGTTCCCGGTTGGAGTGTTTCCCAATGCTCACCGAGGTCCAGTGCAAGAACGCAACCTGCCCGCCTGACAAGAAGCGCCTACGCCTGACAGATGCCGGTGGGTTGTACTTGGAGGTGAGCCCTGCTGGCTCCAAGCGATGGTTCTGGAAAACCTACGCCAACGGCAAGGAAGGCCGTCTTGCGCTGGGGGGTTATCCGGATGTGACCTTGAAGGCCGTGAGGCTAGCTCGAGATGCCGCCAGAAAGACCGGGCCGCTGGCGTCAACTTGGTGCAGGCGCGCAAGATCGCCAAGCTGAAAAGCGGGATTGCTGAAGGCGACACCTTTAAGGCCACGGCGCTGGACTGGTACGGCAAGAACGAATCTCGATGGAGCACCCACTACGCCATCCGCGAAAAGCGCAACCTCGAAAAAGACCTGTTCCCCTACTTCGCCGAGCGGCGCATCGGCGAGATCGAGCCCATCGAGTTGCTGGCGGCGTTGCGTCGGGTTGAGGAACGCGGCGCGCTGGACGTCGCGAGCCGGGTACTGCAGACCGCGCGGGCCGTCTGGCGCTATGCCGTCGCCACGGCGCGAGCGTCCCGGGACATTTCCGCCGACCTCAAGGGCGCGCTGACTCCGCACAAGAAGCGACATTTCGCGGCCATCATCGACCCAAAGAAGCTGGGTGAACTGATCCGAGTCATCCGTGGGTACCAGGGCGGGCC
>NZ_JBFUIU010001157.1:0-2226 GCF_056401695.1 Variovorax sp. P4_D9 | reverse complement strand
ACTGTGCCCGGCTACACGGTAAGTTCGTTTGCGATAAAGGCATTTCGCGTTCTTTGTGGACTCTCGGTCTGCCCAGTTCGCGCTCGATGTCTTCGACGCTTGGCTGGCTGTCGGCCAGCGCCTCGGGCAGGGCCTCGAGGAAATGGTACACCGCCACGCGCCCATCGGACTGTCGATGCTGCGCAGTGCGTACCCGGCCACGAGGCGGTTTCGCTGCACAGCAACGGGCCCGATGGTGGGCTCATGTTCGACCTGCGTGACATCCTTGGTCCCGTGGGGCGGCTGGACCTGATGACTCGGCCAGGTCGCAGTCCATCGTGCTCGCCTCTCATCTGAACATCGATCGCCGCCAGGTAGAAGTTGAGTTGCCCGGCGTACTCGGGTTTCAAGGCACCGGCTTTCAGTTCCACCACCACGTAGCAGCGCAGCTTCAGGTGATAGAAGAGCAGGTCGACGAAGAAGTCGTCGTCGCCGACCTCCAGTGGCACCTGCCGGCCTACGTAGGCGAAGCCGGCGCCCAGTTCGAGCAGAAAAGCGAGTGATGTGCTGCGCCAAAGCGCCTTCGATGTCGCGCTCTTGTGCCGCCTCACCCAGCCGCAGGAAGTCGAAGCGGTAGGTATCCTTCAACGACTCGCGCGCCAGGTCCGATTGCGGCGCGGGCAGGCGCCGGGAAATCGCCTGGCCGCTTCGCGTTTGAAGCCCGCTTTCTATTTGCATCACCAGGACGTTGCGTGACCAGCCGTGCTCGATGGCCTTAGCGGCATTCCACTGCCGCGTGGCGCTCTCGGACAACTTGTCGAGCAGCGCCAGTTGGTGGTTTCAGGGCAGTTGTTGCTTGAGTGAGGGGCCAAATCCCGCGGGGACGCCTTGTAGAAGACGGGCCCGTCGTTCGCTGCAGCTCACGGCTTGTCCACCACCGCGTCCTCCGCTATTCGATCGTTGATTGAAGTGTCAGCCTGTCACCGCAAAAACTGGCCTCTCACCAAAACTGCCACCATGGTCGCMGGCCTATCGGCATTACTACCAGTGATGCGGCGATGGTGGTGGCGGCGCGAAATCGGCGCCTGGCCTCCGATTCCAACGCGAGGGCTTCGCGACGTGCGGCTTGGTCGCCGTTCGTTGCTTGCAACCGAAGCGCCTGGCAGCGTCGGAAGAATTCGTCGTCTGAAAGGTCGGTCGGCTTGTCCATTCAGGCATTTTGCGGGGGGCACTTGCACCGCAGGAATCGATGCGCGTTTCGCTTGATCCGTCTAGCGGGAAAAAAGTCACCGATGGCCCGTCTTCTCATGAGCCTTCCTCCGGTGCGCCCGGTGCCTTAATGTGCGCCACGATAGCCGGCGCCGTAAACACCCTTCACGGCACGGCTCGCGCTAAGATGTGTGCCGCCATGCGCAATCCTCGACATCGCACCGGTCCGCCGCGCCGTTGGGCTTGGATGCTGTGGCTCGCGTTGCTCCTGCCCGTGGCGCAGAGCGCCTCGGCCATGCATGCCCTGTCGCACACGGTCGAGCAAGCTGGCGCTCATGGCGGCGACAAAGGGTCTCCCGATTCTTTCGTATGTAACCTTTGCTTGACGGCGGCAGCTTTGCATGGCGGTGCACTCCGCTCCGAGCCGCCGTGCTTGCCTTCGTCCGCCGGCCGCTACGAGGCACCGCAGGGTGCCTCGGGGGGCACCTGGCAGGAACTGCTGGCCCACGCCTACAGGAGTCGAGCGCCACCGCACGCCTCGCTTTGACCGTTGACCGACCCGCCTCTTTTCCGGGCGGATGCACCGCAACGTCCTTGCCCCGAGCGTCGATCCATGCACCAGATCTTTCGGGTTAGCCTAGTGCTAGCCTTGGCCGTGCCATTCGCAGCGATGGCCGAATCCTCTTCTTCCGATGTCGAAGCGCTTCGACGGGAGATCAACGCGATGCGCGCGGACTACGAGGCGCGCCTCCAGGCACTCGAGCAACGAGTTAAGGCAGCCGAAGCGACATCGTCCGCCGCGGTTGCAACCCCAGCCGTGGTTGCGCCGTCGCCAGCAACCGCCGTGGCTTCCGTCGGCGCCGGCGCCAACGCGTTCAATCCGTCGCTTTCGTTGATTCTTTCGGGCGGCTACATCAATACGTCGCAGGATCCGACGAAGTACGCGATCACGGGTTTCCCGCTGCCGACGGATGCCTCGATTGGTCCTGGCACGCGCGGATTCAGCCTAGGCGGGCACGCGCGGATTCAGCCTAGGCG
>NZ_JBFUIU010001156.1:0-2230 GCF_056401695.1 Variovorax sp. P4_D9 | reverse complement strand
GCGCACCGCCTTGCCGCCATCGGAGAACAGCATCACGTCGTGGGCGCCGTCGGTCAGCGCGGCGCCGATCAGGTAGTCGCCCGGATCGAGGTCGACCGCGATGATGCCCGCCTTGCGCGGGTTGCTGAACTCGTCGAGGGCGGTCTTCTTGACCGTGCCCATCGAGGTCGACATGAAGACGTACTGGTTGGCTGGGAAGGTCCGCTTCTCGCCGGTAAGCGCCAGCACGACGTTGATCTTCTCGCCTTCCTGGAGCGGGAACATGTTGACGATCGGCCGGCCACGTGAGCCGCGCGAGCCCGCAGGCACTTCCCAGACCTTGAGCCAGTAGAGCCGGCCGCGGTTCGAGAAGCACAGGATGTAGTCGTGCGTGTTGGCGATGAACAGCTGGTCGATCCAGTCGTCTTCCTTGGTCGCCGTGGCCTGCTTGCCGCGGCCGCCGCGCTTCTGCGCCCGGTACTCGCCCAGCGGCTGGCTCTTGATGTAGCCGCTGTGGGAGAGGGTCACGACCATGTCGGTGGGCGTAATCAGGTCCTCGGTCGAGAGATCGAAGGCGCTGTGCTCGACCAGGCTGCGGCGCAGGCCGAGCTTGCTCTGGCCGAACTCCTGCTTGATGGCCGTGAGCTCGTCGCCGATGATCACCGAGACCCGTTCCGGCTTGGCCAGGATGTCGAGCAGGTCGTCGATCTCGGCCATCACGTCCTTGTACTCGGCGACGATCTTGTCCTGTTCGAGGCCGGTCAGGCGCTGCAGGCGCATCTGCAGGATTTCCTGGGCCTGCGTGTCCGACAGCTTGTAGAGGCCGTCGGCGTGCATGCCGTATTCGCGCTCCAGGCCGTCCGGGCGGTAGTCGTCGGCATTGATCACGCCGCCGTCGGCGCGGGTGCGGGTCAGCATCTCGCGCACAAGTTTGCTGTCCCAGGCGCGGGTCATGAGCTCGGCCTTGGCGATCGGCGGGGTCGGCGCATTGCGGATGATCGCGATGAACTCGTCGATGTTGGCCAGCGCCACCGCCAGGCCTTCGAGCACATGGCCGCGCTCGCGCGCCTTGCGCAGCGTGAACACGGTGCGCCGCGTGACCACTTCGCGGCGGTGCTGCAGGAAGACCTCGATCAGGTCCTTCAGGTTGCACAGCTTCGGCTGGCCATCGACCAGCGCCACCATGTTGATGCCGAAGGTGTCCTGCAGCTGGGTCTGCTTGTAGAGGTTGTTGAGCACCACTTCGGGCACTTCGCCGCGCTTGAGCTCGATCACCAGACGCATGCCCGACTTGTCGGACTCGTCCTGGATGTGGCTGATGCCCTCGATCTTCTTCTCGTGCACCAGCTCGGCCATGCGCTCCTGCAGTGTCTTCTTGTTGACCTGGTAGGGCAGCTCGTCGACGATGATCGCCTGCCGCTGGCCGCGGTCGATGTCTTCGAAGTGGCACTTGGCACGCATCACGACCTTGCCGCGGCCGGTCCGGTAGCCGTCCTTGATGCCGTTGATGCCGTAGATGATGCCGGCGGTGGGGAAATCGGGCGCCGGCACGATCTCCATTAGGTCGTCGATGGTGGCGTGCGGATGACGCAGCAGGTGCAGGCAGGCGTCGACCACTTCATTCAGGTTGTGCGGCGGAATATTGGTTGCCATGCCCACCGCGATACCGCCGGCGCCATTGACCAGCAGATTCGGCAGTTTGCTCGGCAATACGAGCGGCTCTTTTTCGGAGCCGTCGTAATTGGGACCGAAATCGACAGTTTCCTTGTCGATATCGGCCAGCATTTCGTGCGCAATTTTGGCCAGCCGGATCTCGGTATAGCGCATCGCCGCCGCCATATCGCCGTCGACCGAGCCGAARTTGCCTTGCCCGTCAACCAGCATGTGGCGCATCGAGAAGTTCTGCGCCATCCGGACGATGGTGTCGTAGACCGACTGGTCGCCGTGCGGGTGGTACTTGCCGATGACGTCGCCGACGATACGAGCCGACTTCTTGTACGGCCGGTTCCAGTCGTTGTTGAGCTCGTGCATCGCGTAGAGCACCCGCCGATGCACCGGTTTGAGGCCGTCCCGGGCGTCGGGGAGGGCCCGGCCGACGATCACGCTCATCGCGTAATCCAGATAGCTGCGGCGCATTTCCTCTTCGAGGCTGATGGGGAGTGTTTCTTTGGCGAACGAGGTCATGGGCGGCAGGCAGACGGCAAGGGAGGCGAAATTTTACGCTGCCGACGGTGTCGCACCGCCGCAACAC
>NZ_JBFUIU010001155.1:0-2233 GCF_056401695.1 Variovorax sp. P4_D9 | reverse complement strand
CCGCTCTACATCGAATTGGCCCCGATCGCGATGCCCGAGCGTTTCGTCCGGCCGCAACTGGTGGTGCGGCAGAAGGATTCGGCCACTGGGCCGCAGGTCGAGATCCTCGAGCAGCATCGCTGGTCCTCCTCGTTCGAAAGCGAATTGCGCGATGCGCTGGGCAGCGCGGTGGCCGCGCGGCTCGGCGCGGTCGACGTCAGCAAGTCCGGCCGCCAGCGCGGCCAGCCGGCGATCCGCATTGCGGTGCAGATGGGCCAGTTCGATGCGATCGAGGGCAGCCGGGTCGACGCGGCCTTCAGCTGGACCTTGCGCCGCACCGACGAAGGGCCGGGCGTCGGCTGCCGGATCTCGGTGTCGGAGCCGGTCGCTGGCGGTATCGATGCGCTGGCGCAGGGTGCGCAGCGCGTCGCCTCCCAACTGGCTGACGCGATCGCGGCCAGCGTTCCCGCGCTGCAGGGCCGGCCGGCGGCGTCGTGCACGGCGTGAAGCGGGCCACCGGCGATGCACCCGAACGGCTTCGCACTCTTCGACACGGCCATTGGGGCCTGTGGCATCGCCTGGGGTCCGCGCGGCATCGTCGGCGTCCAGCTGCCCGACGGCGAGGAGGCCGCCACCCGCGCGCGCATGAGGCGGCGTTTTCCGGGTGTCGCGGAAGCCGAGGCGCCAGACGCGGTGGCGTCCGCGATCGCGGGCATCCGTGCGCTGCTCGCCGGGCAGCGGCTGGCCCTCGATGACATCGTGCTCGACATGGAGGGCATCAGCGAGTTCCACCAGCGCGTCTATGCGATCGCGCGCCGCATCCCGCCCGGACGAACCCGCAGCTACGGCGACATCGCAGCCGAACTCGGCGACAAGGGGCTGGCGCGCGCCGTCGGGCATGCGCTCGGCCTCAACCCCTTCGCGCCGGTCGTCCCCTGCCACCGGGTGCTCGCCGCGGGCGGAAAGTGGGGCGGCTTCTCGGCCCGTGGCGGCGCGGTGGCGAAGCTGCACATGCTGGCCATCGAGGGCGCCCGGCCAGACAGCGACAGCGGCGATCTTTTCTGACGCATAGCACAGGCCGGTGGATCGCGCTGGCGATGGTCCATCACCGTCTTGGCGACAATCGCTCCATGACTTCCTCGCGCTTCTTCAAGATCGCGATCGTGCTGGGCCTGTTGTCGGCCATCGGCCCGTTCGCGATCGACATGTACCTGCCGGCCCTGCCTGAGATCGGCAGCAGCCTGCAGGCCGGCATCGGGCCGGTGCAAATGAGCCTCACGGCCTTCTTCATCTCGCTCGGCGTCGGGCAATTGCTCTACGGGCCGGTGTCCGACATGGTGGGCCGCAAGCCGCCGCTCTACTTCGGCCTCGGCCTGTTCGCGCTGGCGAGCATCGGCTGCGCGCTGGCCACCAGCATCGAGATGCTGATCGCGCTGCGCTTCGTCCAGGGCCTGGGTGCCGCGGCCGGCATGGCGATCCCGCGTGCCGTGGTGCGCGACCTGCACACCGGGACCGATGCGGCACGGCTGATGTCGCTGCTGATGCTGGTCTTCAGCGTGTCGCCGATCCTGGCGCCGCTGGCCGGCAGCGCGGTGATCGCCTTCACCGGCTGGCGCGGCGTGTTCTGGTCGGTCACGCTGGCCGCGGTGATCGGGCTGGCGACCATCGCCTCGGTGCTGAAGGAGACGCGCCTGGCCGAGGAACGGGTCGAGAGCAGCCTGCGCAGCGCGCTCGCGGCCTACGCGGTGCTGCTGCGCGACACGCACTATCTCGGGCTGGTCTTCATCGGCGCCTTCGCGATGGCGGGCTTCTTCACCTACCTGGCGAATTCCTCCTTCGTGATGATCGACCACTACGGCCTGTCGCCGGTGATGTACAGCATCGCCTTCGGCGTCAACGCCGCCGCCTTCTTCGCCGCCGCGCAGCTCAACGGCCCGCTGTGCGAGCGCTTCGGGATCGAGCGCGTGGTCAAGACCAGCGTCTGCGCCTGCGGCGCGGTGATGCTCGCGATGTTCGCCTACTTCGCCAGCGGCGGCGACCGGCTGGCGGTGCTGATCGTGCTGTACTTCATCGCCAGCGGCCTGATGGGCCTGGTGATTCCCACCACCTCGGTGCTGGCCCTCGAGAAGCACGGCGCCATCGCCGGCACCGCGTCGGCACTGCTCGGCACGCTGCAGATGCTGACCGGCGCACTGGTGATGGCGGTGGTCGGACTGTTCACCGACGGCCGGCCGCTGCCGATGGTCACCGGTAT
>NZ_JBFUIU010001154.1:0-2236 GCF_056401695.1 Variovorax sp. P4_D9 | reverse complement strand
GCGCTGATAGGCGCGCTGCAGTGGCGTTTGCGCGGTCAGCCCCAAGCGCGCAAGCAGCGCGCCAATCGAGGCGAGCGACAGGCGCACTTCAAAGCGCGAGAGCAGCAGTTCTTGGACGATCTGCCGGGTCCACAGTCCAAAGTCAAAGCCGTGCTGATCGGGGCGCTTTCCATTGACCCATCGAAAAACCTGTCGCTCCTGGGCGCTGGTGAGTTTTCGAGGCCGCCCCGTCCCTTTGGTCGAGCGCAGCGCCTTCAGCCCGCGGCCACGTCCGCGCGCCGCCGCTTTGCATTTGTACGCCCACGATCGGTTCATGCCAAAGGATGCGGCCACCGCCGCGGGGCGCTCTCCCTCGTTCATGCGCTGAACAGCCAGAACACGCATTTCCTCAAGCGTGTTGTGGGCCAGAGTGCGACCGTCTCGTTTCATCAGCCATTGAACACATTGCGGCCGCATAGTTCCCCAAATCGTCCGCTAAATTACTGACTGATGAGTAACCTGAAAGCGCTCAAGCAATTCGATGAACCGCTTCCAGCCGGAAGCAAGTTCACACACCTTCACTTCTCGTACCCACCTGTTGGCGACGAGGTTCACCAGACGATACCGGTAGATTTCGCGGAACGTCTTTTCGTCAATCAGCCGTTGCGACATCATGATTTCACAATGCTCAAACAGACCCATGTATGCCTCTCTGAAAAGTACTCTTCGGGAGTGGTCGGACCTGCGTTGCCGGTCCACTTTCCGCCATTGCGAAGGGCGCGGTGAACGTCATCGTGTCTAGCAAACGCGGAGCGGAGTTCGAGCCAAAACTCAGCTCGATTCGTCCTCGCGGTGATGAAGAGATTTAGCGCGGCAAACAACAGGGAGCCTGCTCCGACTACAACGCCGACAATTGTCGCCACATCCTTTGCCTCAGCGAGTGTCATGACTGACCTCCGTTCGCGGTACTCATCGACGCCTAAAGCGATAGGTTAGAAGATTGAATACATTCTGCCGCATCCCAGTACAGCGTAGCTGCCAAAGGCACTCCCCCACTGCGAGCCAACTCAGCGCGCGCCTTTTGGTCAAAGCAACGCAGACAAGGTCGAACAGCACGACGCCACGTGCGACCGATTCAAGGCCACGGCACGAAGGTCTGGTACTGGGTCCCGACGCCGAAGCGGCTCACTCAGGTTCGTACACCTCTTCGAAAACATGGTCCGGCATCCACGTCTCGTATTGGTCTGAACGCCCGAGCTTTCGCACAACCAAGTACCCGCTGAATTTCYGAAGGTGGCTCGGAGGAGGCTTCATGCTATTCACCCGCGAAAACCTCGCGTGCCGGGCTGCGTACTCTGAGTTGGACATGTTGGTTGCGCGAACGACTTCGCCATATCGGGCAGCATCGCCAGCAGCTTGTCGCCATCGAGCCGATCGGTCTTGGCCCGCCTGGCGTGTCGGTTCACCTCGATGCTGGAGGAGTCGACCACGATGTTGTCGACACCCTGCTCGACCAGCCAGCGGTGCAGCCACCAGCCGTCGCGCCCGGCTTCGTAGCACGAGTGCACCAGGGCCTGCGGCTCGAGCTTGCAGCGCTCCCGGGCCTTGGCGATGCAGTGCGCAACGGCGGCCGTGTCGCCGGCGTCAACGTTGTACCGGCTCGGGCCGTTCCGGCCATCGCTCGCTGTCACCTTCCAGGACTTGTCGCCGAGCTCGAAGCTCATGTACAGCTCGCCCTGGATCGCCGTATCCTTGACTTGTGGGACTGTCTGGGTTGTCGACATTTCCGGCTCCTTTGCAGTAGAGGTTGGGAAATCCCGTTGTAGCTAAACGGGTCTCGCTCGGGTAGTCCTACATAGCATCTTTGTCCAACGCCACCGACGCGTGTGGCCGATCTCGGTGCAATGCCGGGTGCTGCGAATCAGTTTGACGGGATACCACGAGCACTTCGTGCGCAAAGCCAGCGGCGCGCAGCGCCGTCACCTGAGCGACGACGCGCTGCTGGTGCACATCAAGGCGATTCATGCCGAGACGCGTGGCGGCTACGGCTGGCCGCGCATCTGGAAGGAACTGCTGGCACGCGGCATCCGCGTGGGCAAGGACCGGGTTCAAAAGCTCATGCAGCGGCACGGCATTCGCGCCCGTGGCAAGCGCCGCTTCAAGATCACCACAGACAGCCGCCACGACCTGCCGATCTCACCCAACCTGCTGAACCGTGAATTCACCGTCACGCAGCCGGACAAGGTCTGGGCGGGCG
>NZ_JBFUIU010001153.1:0-2241 GCF_056401695.1 Variovorax sp. P4_D9 | reverse complement strand
GGGCCAGCGCCATCACGTAGTACACCACCGCCGCTGCCGGCAGCAGCCGCTCGCGCTGGCTGGCCTTGCCCGTCTCGGCGAGCACCTCGTCGATCAGCGGGCGCGGACACACCGCCGCAAGCACCCCGGCGCTGATCAGGTGCGCCGTGTCRACTCGAGCCGGTAGCGCCTTCCTTGTTCGTGCCATCGATTCCGTCCGTAGTGGAGACGGGACCGGATTGTCGCACAGAATTTACTATCTAAACAGTATTGACCCTAGGCCTCCCCTAGGCCCTTCACGCTCAGGCCGTTTCGAGCTCCCGAAAGCAGGCAAGCATCGCGGTTAGGCCCGGCGCCTCGACCGGCCCTTGCCGCCAGGCCGGCGCTTCGTGGTCCATCTGGGCGCAGAGGTCGTCCCACGCTTGCGCGAGCGCCGCCCATTCGGCCACGCCGGTCTCGGCGACGCGCTGCGCCAGCAAGGGCAGCGCGTGCCGCAGCGCTGGCACCTGTTCGATCAACAGCCGGCAGCGCCGGAACGCACTGCCATCGCGCGGCAGTTGCGGGGTGGGATGGCGATGATGGCGCGGCCGGACGCCGGTCAGCAGCACGAAAAGCGACAGGCTCGCCGGTCCCTGCTCGCCGACCGCCAGCCAGCGCAGCGATTTCGGATCCAGCCGCAGCGCGGCCCGGCCCAGTCGCGCGCGCATGCGCTCGATCGCCGCAGGGGTCTCGCGCAGCCGCAGCCGCGCCAGCGCCGCGGGGGTGCCGATGACCGCGGTTGCGTCCAGCATGCGCGCCAGACCGGCGTGCAGCAGTTCGGTGTCGTGGGCCTGCTTCATCAGGGCCAGGAACTCGGGCAGCGGCATGTGTCCATGCACGACCCGGCATCCCTCGCGCATCAGGATGCGATAGCCCGGCTCGCCGAAGGGGGGGATCGTCCGTGTGTCCACCCCACTCTATCGGCAGCCACGGCGCGCCTGAACAGGGGGCGCGCGAAAAAATCCTGCTTGCGCGGCTCGTGCAGAAGCCGCGCCACCATGCACGCCAAGGTCGTCCGCTATTCGTCGAGGTCGTCCGTACCGGATCGATCCGCAAGGCGGCCGAGCAGCTGCACGTGGTGCCGACGGCGGTCAACCGGCAGATCCTCAATCTGGAAGAGGAACTTGGAGCGCCGTTGTTCGAGCGCATCCACAACTCGCTCAGACTGACGCCGGTCGGGGAGATCGTGCTGGCCCACGCCCGCAACACCCTGCACGACTTCGACGCCGTGCGCCAGCGGATCGAGGAAGTGCGCGGCCTGCGCGAAGGCGAGGCCTCGCTGGCGACCGCGGCGGGCCTGGCGAGCGCCTTCCTGCCGGCGGTGACGCAGCGCTTGCGCGCCACCCATCCGGGCATCCGGCTGAGGCTGGTCGACCTGCGGATCGACGCCGTGCTGCGCAGCGTGCGCGACGGCGATGCCGACCTCGGCCTGGCCTACGACGTGCCCGACAGCGCCGGCTTTCGGACCCTGTTCACGAGCGGATGGCCGATCGGCGCGATCGCGCCGCCCGGCCATCCGCTGACCACGCAGGCGACCACGGTGCTTGCGGAATGCGTCGGCCACCCGCTGATCCTGCCCTCGGCGACGTTGTCGCTGCGGCCGATCCTCGATGGCGCATTCCGGCGCTCGGCGATCAGCGTCTCGCCGATCATCGAGACCACTTCRACCGCGCTGATGCGGCGGCTGGTGATGCAAGGCGTCGGCATCACGCTGCTCAACCGGCTCGACATCGACGAGGAGCACCGCGCCGGTTCGCTGGTCTTCGTGCCGCTGCGCGACGCCGGCCTGTCGCCTCAGACCCTCAAGCTCGTGGCGCGCGCCGGCCCCGAGCCCGATCCGGCGGCGCGACTGCTGGGGCAGCAAGTCATGCGCTGCCTCGACGATCTGCTGGCGCCCTGAGCGCCGCGCGGCCTGTCCACTTTTTGTGGACGACAGGATCGAATCAATGACCTTGCATGTGCACGCTCCCCCTGCCTAGGAGCGTGTCGGGCTTTCCCGCCTACCCCGAGTGGGCGGCGGCTTGGACAATCGCGCCAGTTTAAATAGACCTCCACTGCATGAGCCGCTTCATTGCCGTAGATCGAGACACCGCCTACTTGCTGCCGCCGTCGGTTGATGAATGGCTACCGCAGGATCACCTGGCCCGCTTTGTCGTGGAGGTGATCGACCAGTTGGACCTGAGTGAGCTGGTGCGGCAATACGCGGGACGCGGCAGCAATGCG
>NZ_JBFUIU010001152.1:0-2243 GCF_056401695.1 Variovorax sp. P4_D9 | reverse complement strand
GAAGTGGGCCAACGAGCGAGGTGGCGACGGGCGCGGAGACGCTTGAGGGGCGCGAGCTTCGCGCACGCCAAGGCCGCGCGTCGCAAGCCAGGATCGACCTGGCATCTGGACGAAATGTTTGTGACGCTGCGCGGTGAGCCCTCTGCCTGTGGCCGAACCGAGCCACTGGCTGACGGAGGCCGCACGACCGCAGCCGCTTGCTCAGGCGCCGTCCAGCGGCCAATGGCAAAGGATGGTGAGTGTGCCGCGGTGCGTGATTGAATCGTGAACTTTCGTTGATGGCCGCGCGAGGCGCGATGGCCATCGTATCGGGAGACCAGATTGTCAACGGCGTGCTGCTGGCGAGCCAGATCGAATTCAATTGATCGATTCGCTCAGCGGCCTTTGGCGCTGGTCAACCGCGAGGCCACCGACGCGTTGGTGAAGCTCGCGGCCCTCACTCCACCACGGACAGCAATGAAAAAGTATTCCTATTTCGTACCAGGCGCATGCGCCTTGCTCGGTCTGACCAGCGTCGCGCACGCGGTCAACATCGACATCAATGTGGGCACGCCTGCGCCGGTCTACGTCGCACCGCCACCCGTGTACGTTGCCCCGCGACCGGTCTACATGCCTCCGCCTGCACAGGTGGTGGTTGTTCCCGGCTGGTATGGCGAGCGCTACTACGATGGACGTCGCTATTGGAGTCGACACGATTGGGAGGCCCGCAAGCACTACGACCAAGACCATCGTCACCATGAGGACAATCGCTACCACTGCCCGCCAGGCCACGCCAAGAAGGGCGAGTGCTGACAGTCAGTCGGTCAATTAAATTGGCATTGTCACATTGGCGATGCGTAAGCTTACCGGATGCAAACGACGACGAGATCGCCGTACCATGAGCAGCGCGGCGTTGTCGTGAGCGCATTGTCACGTTGACGGGATTGGCCAGATTTTCTCGCTCGGAAGTGGGGAATGAAGGGTCGTTTTGGGTATTCGAATCCTCCGAACGGCGCCTTCTGACACGGGAAATCGGCCTGGAAGTGGGATTTTCCGCTCACGCATTTCGTCAATGTGACAATGCTGGTAGATCAACCAGTCACTCAGCGCCGGCACCGGTCAAGGCGCAGCTTGCATCGGAAGGCGCGGAGCCGACGCCCACAACGCCGCAGGCATTTGGCGAACTGATCGCGAGCGAGATGAGCAGATGGGGGGCGGGTCATCAAGTCGGCGCACATCACCATCGATTGACCCGGAGACAAGAATGAGAACAATGCTTCGCCTGCTGCTTGCCCTTGCGATCGCCGCGCTGATTCCCGTCGCATGGGCAGAAGCGGCAGCCGGAAAAACAGAAGTCCTCTGGCTCGGCCAGTCGGCGTTCCGAATCACCACGCCCGGCGGCAAGGTCATCGTGACCGATCCCAGGCTGGGTCAGAACCCCATGACGCCGCCCGAGTACAAAGACCTCGAGGCGCTCGGCAAGGTGAACGTGCTGCTTGTGACGCACGGCCATGCCGATCACTTTGCGGATGCTCCGGCGTTGGCGCTCATGACCCACATACCGATGTATGCGCCGGGCGACATGAACCAGACAGTGGCGCTGCTCGGCATCCTGTCTCGGTCGGGCGCTAGTTTGTTGAACACGATCTGCCCCAATGACGGCCTGTCAGAAAGCCGTCGACCATGATCGACGTGGCCCCGTCATCGAATAGTAACGTCGACACTCCGAAGAACTGCACGCGGAGCATCTGGCTCGAGGCAGTCTTCGAGGCTTGCTCTCTCGCGCACGGCGGCAGGTGCTTTGACGAGGACGCAATCGAAGCTGTCGGGCCCGAAACGGCCACTAAGTCGATCGACCCTTCCTTCAGTGAGCTCGGTCGCACGACATCTTCTTCTGGCGCCTTGGCGAGCGTACATGCGTACAGGTGCCGGCGAACAGAGAAACGGCAGCGCACCAGAGTCGTCTGCCTGACTCCGACTTCCATACGCCGGGAAACGTCCGCAATGCCAGACCTTCAATAGTCAAGCCACTCGAGCGGCGCGACCAGTCCCGTGCTTTCGCGGCCACTCACGCGCGCAATCGTCTCCGTCAGAACCGTGAGGTTGTTGTCGAACGAGACGTGGGTCGCCTGTATGCGGTCGCCGCGCTTCGTGGTGAGCACCTGCGGCTTATCGACTCTCTGGAACAGCGGGCTCGCGCCATCCTTTCCGGGCCATGCCTGCTGCCACTTGACCATCTCCGGCAACTGCCCCTTGTCCCACTG
>NZ_JBFUIU010001151.1:0-2245 GCF_056401695.1 Variovorax sp. P4_D9 | reverse complement strand
GCGGTTGGGCTCGAGGATGCGCGGCGCTGCGTGGCTGCGCGTGCTGGCTCGCGCTTGCGTTTGCTGCACATCCGCAGCGCTGGGCGCCGGCAAGTCCTCGAACAGTCCCTGGTCCTGATTCATCGCCTCGTCTGTGGCCTGTGTTGACATGCCAGGGCTGTAGCCAGTCCCGTGCCAGTTCGCGAGGGTCGGAGAAAAACTCTCACTCTCTCAGCCGGACGTCGCCGCAGGCGAACACGCCGGGCAGGCTGGATTCGAGCAGGAAGGGGTCGCGCGGGTGCGACCAGCGGCCGGCCTTGAGCACATCGTCGCCGGTCAGCACGTAGCCGTTCTTGTCGCGGGCCACCTGATCGGGCAGCCAGCCGGTGTCGGCATCGGCGCCGATGAACACGAACAGGCCGCCGCAGGCGTGGCGAGTGACTGTCTGCTGCCGGCGATCGATGAGGTCGATCGCCTCCAGGTGCGTCTGTCCATGCGCTGCCTGTACTTCGCAATGCAGCCGGACGGCAATGTTGGGCTTGCCCTGGATCTGCTCGGTCAGGTAGCGGGACATGCTCTTTTCGAGCGAATCGCCGCGCACCAGCAGCGTCACCTGCCGCGCATGGTTGGCGAAGTGCAGCGCGGCCTGCCCGGCGGAGTTGCCGGCGCCGATGAGGTGCACGTCTTTCCCGTGCGTTCCCGCGGCCTCGCTGCGCGCGGCGCCGTAGTAGATCCCCTTGCCGATCAGGTGGGCGAATCCGTCGATGACCAGCTGACGCCAGGACACGCCGGTGGCCAGGATGACGCTGTGCGCCCGCACGCGCTCGCCGCCGTCGAGGGTGATTTCGCGTGTGGCGGGATCCATGGCTTCGACGCATCGCGTTACGACGATTTCCGCGCCCAGTCGGCGTGCCTGCTGCAGCGCGCGGTGGCCGAGCTCGTCGCCCGAGACGCCGTTGGGAAAGCCCAGGTAGTTTTCGATGCGCGAAGAGGTGCCGGCCTGGCCCCCCGGCGCCTCGCGCTCGATGACCAGCGTGCGCAGGCCTTCGCTGGCACCGTACACCGCCGCCGCCAGTCCGGCGGGTCCGCCGCCGATGATCAGCGTGTCGTATTCGGCCTGCCGCGGGTGTGTCTGCAAGCCGAGGCGGACGGCCACTTCGCGCATCGTCGGCTGCCGCAGCCGGGTGCCGTCGGGCAGGCGCACCACCGGGCATTCGGTGGCCTCCGSCACGGGTCCGGTCCAGCTGCGCGCGAGCTCTGGCGTTTCYGGCGACAGCCAGTCGTGGACGATCTGGTTGCGCGACAGGAAGCGGCGCAGCTCGCTGCAAACGGGGTCCCATTGATCGCCGTAGATCTTCACTTGTGCCTTGGGCGGCTGCAACGCGATGCCCTGAAGCCCTCCAATGCGCTCGCGCGCCAGGGCGCCCAGCATTTCGGCGACCTGGGGCGCCGACGAGGCGATGGCGAAATAGTGCTGCGGCTCGACCCGCATCACGCGCGACGGCTCGGCCGCGCGGTAGCCTCCGGGGAAGGGCGTGGCGAAGGCCAGCGGCACTTCGCCGAAGATCGTGCCGGGCAAGCGCCAGCCCAGGGTGCGCTCGACGCCGTCGAAATGCTTGACGACTTCGAACTTGCCCGACAGCACGGCGTACAGCGCCCGTTCGCCACCCTCGTGCACGGCGTACTCGCCGGGACGGAGCCGGATGTCGGCCGAGGTGCGCACCAGGCGGTCGAGATCGGCGTCGGACAGGCTCGCGAACAGCGGGACGGCTCGGACTTCGTCGGATGTCAGCATCGTGTGGGTACTTTCAAAACCTGTCGCGGCGAGGCGCGACACGCGTCCGGCGATGCGAGCGAGCCTGCCGTCGAGGTGCTTGCTTCTTTGGCGTATTCGCTCCGCCGCGATAGTCTGGCAAACTTGCAGTCTCTAGACAACCCGGAGGACATAGCCATGGCATTGCGTATCAACGACACGGTCCCCGACTTTTCTGCGGATACCGATCAGGGCCCCATTACTTTCCACGACTGGATCGGTTCGGGTTGGGCGATTCTTTTCTCGCATCCTAAGGACTTCACACCGGTGTGCACCACCGAGTTCGGCGTGGTCGCGCAATTGGCCGACGAGTGGGCCAAGCGTGGCACCAAGGTGATCGGCGTATCCGTCGACGGTGTGGATGCGCACAAGAAGTGGAAGGGCGACATCGAAGGCGTCGCGGGCGTCAAGGCGGGCTTCCCCATCATCGGCGACGAGGGCCTGGCGGTATCC
>NZ_JBFUIU010001150.1:0-2246 GCF_056401695.1 Variovorax sp. P4_D9 | reverse complement strand
GCGCTACGCCCTGCCCGACGTGCAGCAGGCCCACCGCGACCTCGAGGCGCGCAAGACCACCGGCTGCACGATCCTGACCTTGTAGCGCGCTACAGAGAGCTGAGCCGCGATTCGCGCATGCGGGTCGGCGCCAGTGCGCCGGCCGACTCGAGGATCGGGTAGGCGATCGAGCAGATGTGCGAGTTGATGCGCTTCAGGTCGCTGATCAGGTCGATGTGCAGCGAGCTGGTCTCGATGCTCAGCGCGGTCTGGTCCGACAGGCGCCCGAGGTGGGTGGTGGCGTAGGCGCGCTCGAGGTCCCTGAAGCGCGCCTTCTCCTCGAGCAGCTTCTGGGCGTCGCGCACGCTGCCGTTCAGGAAGACGCTCATGCTGAGCCGCAGGTTGGCCACCAGCCGCTCGTGCAGTTCGACGATCTCGCGCATCCCGGCCTCGGAGAAGTTGCGCTGCGGCTTGATTTTCTTGTCCTCGATGTCGATGATCACGCGCTCGATGATGTCGCCGACCTGCTCCATGTTGATGGTGAAGCTGATGATGTCGGTCCACCGCCGGCCCTCCTCCTCGCCCAGGGCTTCGCGCGAGATCTTCGTCATGTAGTACTTGATGGCCGAATAGAGCTCGTCGACCGTGTCGTCGAGCTTGCGCAGTTCCTGGGCCAGGCGCAGGTCGTTGTTGCGGATCACGCCGAGCACCCCGATCAGCATGGTCTCGACCACGTCGGCCTGGTGCAGCGCCTCGCGTGCGGCGTTCGAGATCGCCAGCGTCGGCGTCGACAGGGCCGAGGGGTCCAGGTGCTGCGGCCGCTGCGTGGCCACCGGCTCGACYGGCACCGGCAGCAGGCGGCTCACCAGCTTGGCAACCCAGTTGGTGAGCCCGATGAAGCCGAGGCTCACGAGCACGTTGAAGGCCAGGTGGTACAGCACGACGAATTGCGTGGCGTCCGCGATGTAGGGCCTGACCTCTCGCAGCCACAGGCCGACGAAAGGCGCCGCGATCGCCACGCCGAGCAGCTTGAAGACCAGGTTGCCGACGGTGACCTGGCGCACCGACACCACCGACTTGGCCGTGGTCAGCACCGCCAGCAGGCCGCTGCCCAGGTTGGCGCCGAGTACCAGGCCCATCGCGACATCAAGCGGCACCACGTTCGAGCTGGCCATCGCGGCCACCAGCAGCACCACCGCCAGGCTGGAGTAGGCGACGATCGCGAGCGCAGCGCCGATCGTGATCTCCAGGAGCACGTCGCTGCCCAGGCTGCCCAGCAGCTCGCGCATCGCCTGGCCCTCGAACAGCGGGCCGGTGGCCGCCACCACCAGCTGCAGCGCGAGCAGCATCAGGCCCAGCCCGATCAGGACCCGCCCGACCCGGCCGGCCACGCTCGACGGCCGGGTGATGAACAGCACCACGCCGACGAAGATGAACAGCGGCGACAGCCAGGACAGGTCGGCCGAGAACAGCACCGACATCAAGGCCGTGCCGATGTCCGCGCCGCGCATCACGGCCAGCGCGGCCGGCAGGGTCACCAGGCCCTGGCCGACGAAGGAGGAGGTCATCAGCGAGGTCGCGGTGCTGGATTGCACCAGGGCCGTCACGCCGATGCCCGAGAGGGCCGCCGTGAAGCGGTTGCGCATGCTGTGGACCAGGATCCGGCGCAGGTTGGCCCCGAAGACGCGCAGGACGCCGGTGCGAACGAGATGGGTGCCCCATACCAGCAGCGCCACCGCCGCAAGTAGATTCAACAGATGCTTCATGGAAGCAGGGGACTATAGACCAAGCCCCCCCGCGGATTCATCCCTCGTGCCCGCGGCCGCGCTACTTCCTGCGGACGCGCCGGAGTTCGTCGAGGACCAGGCAGATTGCGCCGAGGGTGATGGCGCTGTCGGCGACGTTGAAGGCCGGAAAGTGGCGCCCGGCGAGGTGGAAGTCGAGGAAGTCGACCACGTAGCCGTGCATCATCCGGTCGATCACGTTGCCGATGGCGCCACCCAGGATGGCCGCCATCGAGAACGAGAACAGCTTCTGGCCGGCGTGCGACTTCAGCATCCAGATGATGAACACCGCCGCCGCGACGCCGATGGCGGTGAAGAACCAGCGTTGCCAGCCGGCCGCATCGGCGAGGAACGAGAATGCCGCGCCGGTGTTGTGGGCCCGGACCACGTTGAAGAAGCTGGTGACGTAGGTCACGTCGCCGTACTTGTAGTAGCCCAGGATCAGCGTCTTGGTGAACTGGTCGACGATCACGATCACCAGCG
>NZ_JBFUIU010001149.1:0-2250 GCF_056401695.1 Variovorax sp. P4_D9 | reverse complement strand
GGCCATCGGCGCTGGCGGTCCGGACGTGTTGATTCGCAAGGGTGTCTACAAATGGATGCCGCCTCTGCCTGCGATCCCTGGCAACGAGATGGCCGGAACCGTGGTGGCAGTCGGCTCGGGCGTCCAGGCCCTGCACTTGGGGCAGYGCGTGCTGGTCAGCGCGCGCGAGCTGCCACAGCGCGGAGGCTGCTACGCGCAGTACATTGCCGTACCCGCGGAGGCGCCATTCGCGCTGCCGGACGGTATCAGCTTCAACGATGCCGTGAGCCTTGGCAACGTGCAACTGGCGCAGGCCATGCTGTTGGGCAGCAACGGCGGACTGCCGGTGCGCTCAATCCTGGTGCCGGGCGCTGCAGGCGGCGTGGCCACAGCGCTGGTGCAGCTTGCGGCTCACCACGGCATGACGGTCATCGGCACCGCATCGACGCCTGCCAAGCGCGCGCACGCATTGGCACACGGGGTCACCACGCTGCTCGACGGCGATCCGGGCCACCTGCCACAGCGCGTCCTGGATGCCACTGGCGGTCGTGGTGTTGACATGGCCTTTGACCACGTGGGTGGCGAGCTACTGATTGCCTGCATCCGCTCGCTTGCGCCCCTGGGCACAGCCATCTCCTACAACATTGCCGGCGGACCGCCCGCCAGCGACGTGTTCCTCGAGTTGCGTGCGTTGCTGAGCAGGAGCCTAGCCGTGCGCACTTTCTCGATTCACACGTTCGACCAGGATCGGCAGCAACGCCGCGCCCTGATGGAGAGCGCCATCGCGCTGATGCAATGCGGCGCTGTGAAAGCGCCGCCGGCGCAAGTGCTGCCCCTTCAGGAGGTACGGCACGCGCACGCACTGCTCGACTCGGGCTCTACGCTGGGCAAGCTGATTCTTGCTCCCTGGTAAACAATTGCTGCCCGGGCATCCGTCGCTCAGCGATGTCGGGTTTCGGGTGCTTTGCCGGCGTTGAGGTCAAATATGTGAACGACTGCAAGTGGCCGACTGCTCCCTTTGTGTGCGCACGCCCTACCTTGGGTCCTTCTTGTACTTGGTCAGGATGGTGCGCATTTCGCTCTGCACATCCTTAAACGCCTCACCCATCATTCGCTTGGTCATGTACGTTTGGAAGGCTAGGTTGGTCTGTGGACGCGGCGTTGTAACGACGGCCGCTGCTGGCGGTCAGGTCTTTCTCAGTGCTCGTCAGGTGGATGGCTTGGGCAATCCGTAACCCAACTGACGCTCATGCCGCATTGAAAGCAACACCACCTCTCGGTCGGAATGGGCGCAGAGCACTACGTGGAGAGCCAGCACCAGCTCCCGCAACTCGGGCTGGCCAAGTGCCCGGGCAATTTGCCTTGCCTGCTCAGCTTGAAACTGCCCCCAGCCCGACCTGGCGTCAAGGAATCGAGCAGGTCGCCCGCTTGGGGGTGCAAAGGAAAGAATGGCTCGCGCTTTGATCACTTCAGCCTGCAATTTCTTGAGGCGCACCGGCGCAGAAGCGACGTCCTGTTCCTCCATGAAGCTACGTGAAGCGTGCAGGCACGACAGAAAGTTCGGAACCGCCCGAACCCTTGCGTTGACGGGAATGCTCACGGCGCCGATGCGACGCCGAGTGCTTGGTCCAGTTCCTCTTCAGACACGAACTGCCCCGCCAAGGCCTGCCGCAGTCCGGTGATGGCGTCTTCAGCCAGCACGAGGTTAGCGTGCTCCGACTCGAGGGCATGGTAGTAGTCCAGCCGGCGCGCATCGACCAAGGCAACGTAGCTCGCCCCATTCTTGGTCTGCACTTTCTCTGAGCCGCTGCCGACCACGTCTTCGGCCAGCTCGGTGAGCCGGGCGCGCGCTTCGCTGATGGGAACAATGTCTGATGCTCTCAATGACATATTGCAGTATCCGTTAAGATTTGCGTTAATGCCGGTCTAGCAGCCAAACCTGTACCCTGCAATCTCCGCCTGAGATGTTGGCCGCGCCCTGCCTTGCCGGCGCCGCCCAGCAGGAACCTCTCGCTCGTCCGGCCATAGCGCTGCGCGGTCCTCCAGGCCACAAGCATTTCCGCGACCGGAGATCCCGCCCGGAACGCTTTCGACGGCGAAGGCATTCCCGCCGGCGGAGCGCCCCGAACGGAGCCCATCAGATCAGTCCTCGATCGCCTCAGGAAGCGGCAGTGACGCCGCCCATCGGGAATATGGCGATGATTTCGATCGATGACGGGCCGCTATTGCGCGGGTTTTACAGCGGGTGCGCCGCGCAGGTCGATGTCGGAA
>NZ_JBFUIU010001148.1:0-2255 GCF_056401695.1 Variovorax sp. P4_D9 | reverse complement strand
AGGTCGACGATCGCGGCGTCGAAGTAGGAAAGGTCGATGCTTTGTGAATTCACGCGACGAATCATAGGTCGGGCTACAGCAGCTCGATCCCCGGCAGGCTCTTGAAGCAGCTCTCGCGCGTGATCTGCACGAAATCGCCCAACCAGGCCTGCTTCGAGGTCGCGGCGGTGCAAGCCATGTGCAGTTCGCCCGTGAGCCCCCTCCTGCCGACCGGCCGCGCCGTGACATAGCCGCGGTCGAGGTAGCCCTGCACCGCCCACAGCGGCAGCGTGGCGATGCCGCGCCCGCTCGCCACCAACTGAAGCATCGCGACCGTGAGCTCGGTGGTGCGGCGATGCGCGGGCTCGACGCCCGCGGGCTGCAGCACCTGGCGCACGAGGTCGAGCATGTCGTCGGGCACCGGGTAGGTGATCAGCGTCTGGTCGGCGAAGTGCCGCGCCGTGAGGTGGCTCTTGGCGGTGAGCGGATGGTCGTTGGCCAGCAGCGCCATGATCTCGAAGCGGAACAGCGGGTGGTAGTCGACGCTCTCGGCCGCGTCCTGCTCGGAGACGATCGCGACCTCGGCCCGGTCCTGCAGCACCAGCGCGATCGGGTCGGGATGGAAGCCCGAGACGATGTCGAGTTCGATCTCGGGCCAGCGCTGGCGGAAGGCATCCATCGCCGGCATCAGCCAGTCGAAGCAGGTGTGGCACTCGACCACGATCCGCAGCTGCCCGGCACGCCCGAGCGACAGCCGCGCCAGGTCGCGCTCGGCCTCGCCGATCAGCGGCAGCAGCTTGTCGGCCAGTTCGAGCAGGCGCATGCCGGCGACGCTGAACTGCGGCGGCACCGACTTGCGCTCGAACAGCGCCAGGCCAAAGTGGTCCTCGAGCAGCTTGATCTGGTGCGACAGCGCCGACTGCGTGAGATTCAGCAGCTGCGCGGCCCGCACCAGGCTGCCGGTATCGCGCAACGCGGCCAGCGTGCGGAAGTGGCGGATTTCGAGAACGGATGACTGCATGAATTTCGCTCACGTTGAGCGGCAAAATGTTTCGTTTGAATCATATCCCCGTCCTTGGGATCATCGCCGCATGACACGTACACACATCCTCGGATTCCCGCGCATGGGCGCCCACCGCGAGCTCAAGCACGCGCTCGAAAAGCACTGGCACGGCGAGATCGACGCCTCGGCCCTCGAGGCCAGCGGCGCCGAACTGCGCACGCGCCACTGGCAGGCCCAGCGCCATGCCGGCCTCGACTTCGTGACCGTCGGCGACTTCGCCTTCTACGACCATGTGGCCAACCACATCCAGCTGCTGGGCTGCGAGCCGCCGCGATTCGAATTCCCCGGCGACGCACCCGAGCTGGCGCGCTACTTCACGATGGCGCGCGGCGTGGCCAGGGAGTCCGGCCACGACGGCTGCACGCACGGCGACCCCGGCAGCTTCGCGCTCGAGATGACCAAGTGGTTCGACACCAACTACCACTACCTGGTGCCCGAGTTTTCGCCCCACACCCGCTTCAGCCTTTCCTCGGTGCGCTTGTTCGACGAGGTCGCTCAGGCACAGAAGCTCGGCCACCCGGTCAAGGCGGTGCTGCTTGGGCCGCTGAGCTTCCTGTGGCTGGGCAAGGAGAAACAGGCCGGCTTCGACCRCTTCTCGCTGCTCGACGCGCTGCTGCCCGTGTACGAGAAGGTGCTGGCCCGCCTCAAGGCGATGGGCGTCGAATGGGTTCAGGTCGACGAGCCGATCCTCGGCCTTGACCTGCCCGACGCCTGGCGCAATGCCTTCGAGCGCAGCTACTGGCAGCTCGCCCGCAGCGCGCCGAAGCTGCTGCTCGCCACCTACTTCTCGCCGCTGGCGGAGAACCTCCGGCTGGCCTGCCAGCTGCCGGTCGCCGGCCTGCACGTGGATGCGGTGCGCTCCCCCGACGAGTTGGTCGGCGTGGCCGACTGGCTGCCCGCACACAAGGTGCTGTCGGTCGGCATCGTCGATGGCCGCAACATCTGGCGCACCGATCCCGACGCCGCGCTGGCGCGGCTCGGGCCGGTGGCCGACAAGCACCGCGGCGAGCTCTGGATCGCGCCATCGTGCTCGCTGCTGCACGTGCCCTTCAGCCTCGCGGCGGAAACGAAGCTCGATGCCGAAATCACCTCCTGGCTGGCCTTCGCGATCGAGAAGCTGGACGAACTGCGGGTGTTGCGGGCGGTTCTGGACGGCGAGGAAAGCGCGGTCCAGGCCGAACTGGCCGCGGCCCGCAAGGCCGTGGCGGCACGC
>NZ_JBFUIU010001147.1:0-2257 GCF_056401695.1 Variovorax sp. P4_D9 | reverse complement strand
CTCCAATGCCTATCACGCCGCCTGGGCCCTGGACAAGGATGTCGGCGGCACAGCTCTGCCTCTGGCGGCGGCCTGCGCACGTATCGCCGCCAGCGACGCTTACTGGCAGGCGTCCAAGGAAAACATCCAGACGCAGGGCGGCATGGGTTTCACCTGGGAGGCGGACGCCCACCTGTTCTATCGTCGCGCGCAACACCTAGCCCTGGCGGCCGGTGCGCCGCGCTGGTGGAAGGAGCGCCTCGTCGTGCAACTCGAACGCCGGCAAGCAGCGGTTGATGTCTGAAGACTATGGACTTTGACGACACTCCCGAAGAGGCGGCATACCGCACCGAGGTGCGCGCCTGGCTGCAGCTTAGTGCGCCGAGCGTGGCGACTGCAAACTTTGCCGGCCAGGACGAGGCCTCGCGCCTGGTGCGCGCGCGCGCCTGGCAGGCCTTGAAGGCGGAGGCCCGCTACGCACGAATCACCTGGCCACGTGAATGGGGCGGGGGCGGGGGCACGGCCATTCAGCAGGTGATCTTCAACCAGGAAGAAGCCGGGCTAGACCTGCCGGTGGGCTTTTTCGGCATCGGTCTGGGCATGTGCCTGCCGACGGTGATGAAGTATGCCGATGAGGCGACTCGCCAGGGTTTTGTCGCACCGGCGTTGCGCGGCGATCAGATCTGGTGCCAGCTCTTTTCCGAACCCTCGGCAGGTTCGGATCTGGCCGCCGTGCGCACGCGTGCGGTGCGTGACGGCGATGGGTGGCTCATCAGCGGCCAGAAGGTCTGGACCACCGGTGCCCACTACTCGGACTACGGTCTGCTGCTGACCCGAAGCGACCCCAGCCTGCCCAAGCACCGCGGCCTGACGATGTTCTGGATCGACATGAAAGCGGCCGGGGTCTCGGTGCGGCCGATTCACCAGATGAGCGGCGGCTCCGACTTCAACGAGGTTTTCCTCGACGAAGTCCGCGTGCCCGATGCACAAAGGCTGGGCGCGGTGAACGAGGGCTGGAAGGTCGCGATCTTCACATTGATGAATGAGCGCGTAGAGGGCGGGAAGGCGCGCGGCCCGGAAATCGACGCGGTGCTCTCCCTGGCGGCCAGTCTGCCGCGCGACGAAGCCACCCTGCTGCAGGACGGCGCGTTCCGTTCGCGTTTGGCCGACTGGTTCGTGCAGAGCGAGGGCCTCAAGTACACGCGCTTTCGCACCATGACCGCCATGTCCCGTGGCGAAGCGCCAGGCCCGGAGTCCTCCGTCGGCAAGCTCGTGGCGGTGAACCGCATGCAGGAAATGGCGCATGAGCTGATCGAGCAGCAGGATTTGTACGGCCTGGTCTGCGACCCAGCCCAGGCGGCGATCAAGGCTGCGCTGCAACACGACTTCTTGCATGCACCGGGGCTGCGTATCGCTGGGGGTACTGACGAGATTCTGAAAAACATCATCGCCGAGCGGGTCCTTGGACTGCCGCCGGACGTTCGCGTCGACAAGGACGTGCCGTTCAATGCGCTGAGCGGCAGCCTCTGAAACTGAAGGAAACTGGATATGGGACTGTTGGATGGAAAGGTGGCCGTCATCACCGGCGCCGGTGCGGGACTGGGCCGAGCCTATGCCCTCTTGTTGGCGCAGGAAGGGGCGCGCGTGGTCGTCAACGATTTCGCCCGCGCCGCTGCGCCAGGAGAGAAGAGCCCCGCCGAACGCGTGGTCGCCGAGATCGAAGCCCTGGGCGGCAAGGCTGCCGCAAACCACGATGACGTAGGTTCGGTGGCCGGTGGCGAAGCCATCCTGAAGACGGCGCTAACCGCCTTTGGCGGCGTGGACATCCTCGTCAACAACGCCGGCATCCTGCGTGACAAGAGCATGCCCAAGCTGGAAGAGGCCGATTTCGACCTCGTTGTGCGCGTGCACCTCAAGGGCACCTACTGCGTGACCCGCCCGGTATTCCTGCACATGAAGGACAGCGGTCGCGGCGGCGTGATCGTCAACACCACCTCCACTTCCGGCCTGCGCGGCAACTTCGGCCAGATCAACTATGGCTCTGCCAAGGCAGGCATCTGGGGCTTCTCGAATTCGCTGGCCATCGAAGGCCAGAAGTACGGCATCCGTGTCTGGACCATTGCGCCCGCCGCGGCCAGTCAACTCACCGACGCCACGACCTCCGAGGAATACAAGAAGACCTTCACCGCCGAGCGCGTGGCGCCCGTGCTGCTGTACATGGTGAGTGAGCTGTCGGGCCAGCAGACGGGCAAGACCCTGCTGGCGGGCGGCGGCTACG
>NZ_JBFUIU010001146.1:0-2257 GCF_056401695.1 Variovorax sp. P4_D9 | reverse complement strand
GCAGCGGCGCGGGCTCGATCGCGCCGCCGGCTTCCGCTGCGTGACGATCGAACAGCTCGAGCGGCTTGGGCCCGTTCGAGCTGCTTTGCTCAGTCCTGCGGTCGGACGAGCGGCGGCCGCTGCGTCCATGCGAGGAACGGGCGGGCGCGTCGTGCGCGTCCGGCGAAAGCAGTGCAGCGCGTTTCGTGGGGGCGGGAGGCAGGGGCATGGGGGGTGTCGCTCGCAAAAAGAAGGGGGCCAGAAAGCGAAAAAGCCGCCTGAAGACCAGGGCGGCTTTGTTCGGTGGATGCGGTCGTGGAGCTCAACGGCATGAAGCCATTATGCACATCGCACGTGACGCAACCGGTGATCGTTGCGCTTCGCCAACGCGAACGCGCAAAACCACACGAATTCAGGCTTCAGGCGGATTTCTTGAGCGCCTTCACTGCCTTCAGGACGTCGTCGACGTGGCCTGGGACCTTCAGGCCGCGCCATTCGGCCTTCAGGACGCCGTCGGCGCCGATCAGGAAGGTGCTGCGCTCGATGCCCTTAACCTTCTTGCCGTACATGATCTTGTTCTTGACCACACCGAACATGTGGCACATCTTTTCCTCGGTGTCCGCGATCAGCTCGAAGGGAAGTTCGAGCTTGGCCTTGAATTCGTCGTGCGACTTCATGTTGTCGCGCGAAACGCCGAACACCGTGGCGCCGGCCTTCTCGAAATCCTTGTAGCGGTCCCGGAATTGCATCGCTTCGGTGGTGCAGCCGGGCGTATTGTCTTTGGGGTAGAAATACATGACCAGCACGTGGCCGAGATGAGAAGTGTTAGAAACCTTCAGGCCGCCGGTCGCATTGGCGTCGAATTCGGGAATGGGTTTGTTGACAACGATCGCCATGAAACTTGTTTTCTCCGTTTGATTCCATGCCCGACGCAGTCGATGTCTGTCGGGATCATGGAGGATTGGTCGTTGCTAACTGAGGGCGGGCCGCCGGTTCGCAACCCGCGATTTTACCCCGAAATAGCTCCTATTGCCCTTCAGGTTTCTCGATCAGGAGGGCCGCAAGCACATGGCGGCCCTCGCTCGCGAGAATGTTGTAGGTGCGGCAGGCGGCCGGCGTGTCCATGGTCTCGACCCCCGTGCGCCGCGCCATCAGGGGCTGGAGCCAGGCCGGCTGCGGGAATCGGATGCGCTTGCCGCTGCCGAAAATGACCAATTCGGCGCCGAGTTCCGCCAGTCTTGCGAAATGTTCCGCGCCGAGATCGCCGTAGTCGCCGGCGTCCCATTCGAAACGCTCCCCGCGGGAGCCGACCACGATGCTCGATTCGACCCGCTCGTTGTTGATGGCCACCCAGCCCGGGCCGTGCGCAGTGAGGGTCTGGACGTCGGATTTGTCAGGCTGGAGCTTCATCGGGGAGGGGGGTGAAATGTGGTCAAATTATAGGTTTTCCCCTGCGCAGACCCCCTTGGAGGGACTTTGAAACCGCTCAAGAAATCGGCCAAGCTGGCCAATGTGCTCTACGACATCCGCGGCCCGATCATGGACGCCGCGAAGCAGATGGAGGAAGAGGGCCAGAAGATCATCAAGCTCAACATCGGCAACCTGGCCTTGTTCGGCTTCGATGCGCCCGAAGAGGTGCAGCAGGACATGATCCGCAACCTGCCGGCCTCGGCCGGCTATTCGGACAGCAAGGGCATCTTCGCGGCGCGCAAGGCGGTGATGCACGAGACCCAGAAGCAGGCCATCGCGGGCGTCACGCTCGACGACATCTACCTCGGCAACGGCGCCAGCGAACTGATCGCGATGGCCACCAACGCGCTGCTCAACGATGGCGACGAGCTGCTGCTGCCGGCCCCCGACTATCCGCTCTGGACCGCGGTGGCGAGCCTCTCGGGCGGCCGCCCGGTGCACTACGTCTGCGACGAGGCCAACGGGTGGATGCCGAACCTCGACGACATCCGCGCCAAGATCACGCCGCGCACCAGGGGCATCGTGGTGATCAACCCGAACAATCCCACGGGTGCGCTGTACTCGGACGAACTGCTTAAGAGCATCGTGTCGATCGCCCGCGAGCACGGGCTGGTGATCTTCGCCGACGAGGTCTACGACAAGGTGCTGTACGACGGCGTCAGGCACACCGCGATCGCCAGCCTGTCGAAGGACGTGCTGACCCTGACCTTCAACTCGCTGTCCAAGAGCTACCGTTCCTGCGGCTACCGGGCCGGCTGGCTGGTGGTGTCGGGCGACAAGAAGATGGCCCGCGACTACATTGAGGGCC
>NZ_JBFUIU010001145.1:0-2263 GCF_056401695.1 Variovorax sp. P4_D9 | reverse complement strand
TGGGCAAGCAGGACAACTGCCAGGTGGCGGTGAGCGTGTCGCTGGCGTGCAAGGCGGCCAGCATTCCGGTGGCGTGGCAGCTGTACCTGCCCAAGGAGTGGGCCGAGGATCCGGCGCGACGCGACAAGGCCGGCGTGCCCGAGACGCTGCCGTTCTCAACCAAGCCGGCCATTGCGCTGCAACAGATCGAGCACCTGATGGACCAAGGTGCACCCCGGCACTGCGTTCTGGCCGACGCCGGCTACGGCGTGGACACGGCGTTTCGTGAGCGCCTGAGTGAGCTGGGCCTGCGCTATGTGGTGGGCGTGACCGGCAGCGTCACGGTGTGGCCGCCCGGTCGCGAGCCCCTGCCGCCCGCGGCCTCAGTAGCTCGCGGCTACGTAGGTACGCGCCTGCGCCTGGGCGGCACCGCTTTGCCGCAGCACCATCCGCAGTCGATCAAGGCACTCGCCCTGGAGCTCGGCCCCGAGCATTGGCACACCGTCACTTGGCGCGAAGGAACGAACGCCAGGCTGCACTCGCGCTTCGCCCGCGTACGGGTGCGCGCGGCGCACCGGGACAACCTGCGCGATGAAGTGCGCCAACCCGAGTGGCTCCTCATCGAGTGGCCCAAGGGTGACGCAGAGCCGCTGAAGTACTGGCTGTCTGCGCTGCCCGAAGACACACCACTCAAGCGCATGGTGTTTGAGGCGAAGATGCGTTGGCGTATCGAGCGCGACTACCAGGACCTCAAGCAGGATCTCGGCCTGGGCCACTACGAGGGCCGCGGCTGGCGGGGCTTGCATCATCACGCCAGCCTGAGCATCGCCGCCTACGGCTTCTTGGTCGCCCAGCGGCTACGACACCCCGACGAGACGGGGGGTAAAAAAAACTCCGCTCAATGCCAAACGCCTGCCCTACCCACACATTACAAGCCTCGCGGAAGCCCACCGGGCGCAGCGCCACGTCCCATCCTCGATCACGAGCTTGCGAATGCGCATCGGCGCGCTTCTGACTCGCGCACTTCCACGATGTCCTTGCTGCTTCCACCTGTGGGAGAGGCAAAATAAATGACACAGTAAGACTTCTATGGGGCATTAAAAGTCAAGCCCTTCGAGGATTATTTTTAACGGTCAATTACCTCTGTTTGATAAGTCAGTGCCGTGGACGAAGACCTCTGCTCTGTTGAGGGGCCCCACTCTTGTCCAAGACAGAAGGCGTTGAGCCATCCCGATGCGTGGGGTAAAAAGTTGTCGCCAAACGAACTTCCACCCCACTCACGAGAGGCCCAACGTGAAAGCATCATGCAGCATGTTCAGTCAGATCCTCAAGYTGATCCCGCGCATCGAGTTCGAGCACATCGTCAAGCGCACCCAGGCTGAATACGCGTCCAAGGGCTTCTCCAGTTGGGGCCAGCTGGTTGCGATGCTGTTTTGCCAACTGGGCCGGGCCCACTCGCTGCGCGAGATCGAAGGCGGGCTCAAGAGCTGCGAGGGCAAGCTCGCGCACCTGGGCATCGARGCRCCGGCGCGCTCCTCGCTGTCGTACGCCAACGCGCAYCGGCCTTGGCAGCTGTTCGAGCAGGTCTTCCACGGCCTGTACGAGAAGGTCGCCGCCAAAGCCACGGGCCGGCACAAGTTCCGTTTCAAGAACAAGCTGGTGAGCATCGACTCCACCGTCATCGACCTGAGCCTGTCGTTGTACGACTGGGCCAAGTACCAGCGTACCAAGGGCGCGGTGAAGCTGCACCTGGTTCTCGACCACGACGGCTACCTGCCGTGCTTCGGCGTGGTCACCGACGGCAAGGTGGCAGACGTGAAGGTTGCCCAGTGGATCGACTTCGGCGCCGGCACCATCGTGGTGGACGATCGGGGCTACAACGACTACCGGCTGTTCGGCCAGTGGTGCACCCAGGGCGTCTTCTTTGTGACCCGCATGAAGAGGGATGCCCTCTACGAGGTCGTCCAGGAGCACGAGCCGCCGCAAAACCGCACCATCGTGCGCGACCAGACCATCCGSCTGAGCAGCGCTGGCGCGCATGACAAGTGCCCGCACTTGCTGCGCCGGGTGGAGGCGGTGCGCGAGGACACSGGCGAGACGCTGGTGTTCCTGACCAACCTCCATCATCTGGGGGCCAGCACGATCGCCGCGATCTACAAGGACCGCTGGCAAATAGAGCTGTTTTTTAAATCGCTCAAACAGAACTTGAAGATCAAGACCTTCGTGGGCACGTCGGCCAACGCGGTCAAGACGCAGATCTGGACAGCACTGATCTGCATGCTGC
>NZ_JBFUIU010001144.1:0-2264 GCF_056401695.1 Variovorax sp. P4_D9 | reverse complement strand
GGGATCATCAACACCGACCTGTGGGATGCGGGACGCAATCGTCCGCCCGAGCTCGGCAGTTCGTTCGCCGGCAGCGACCAGAACCAGGCGGCGCTGAGGGAATACGGCATGAGCGCTGAGCACGTCGGCCAACTCGTCACGAAGGGGATGCGGGAAGAAGAGTTCTTCATCTGGACGCATCCGTTCTCGACCGACCTGGTGGAAAAGCGATACGCCGAAGGTGCTGATTCCATCAAGCGCCAATGGCCCGACGGGCCCCAGCCTTTCCACAAGCGCACGCCGACCAAGGTGTGAGCTTGCAAACAGGAACCACCATGCCGGATCTTCTGAACAAGGTTGCGATAGTGCTGGGCGCGTCGACCGCCGGGGGCATGGGCGAAGCGGTCGCCCGTCGCCTGGCGGCCGAAGGTGCCACCGTCGTCGTCTCCGGTCTGGGCGCGGTGCCATTGGGGAATCTGGCCACGGATCTGGGTGGCTCCGCCTTCGAGGCGGACATCACGGACTCCGCGCAGTTGGCGGCGCTGGCCGCGCATGCGCGCAGTGTTCATGGCCGACTGGACATCGCAGTCAACGTCGCGGGCGTCGCGCCCCGCGTGCCGTTCAAGGACTTCACCGACGAACACCTAATGTTCATGGCGAAGATGCACTTCATCGGACCCGCCATGTTCATCAAGCTCGTCGCCGAAGTCATCGTCGACTACGGCGCGATCGTCAACATCTCGTCATTGTCGGCATACGACGCCTTGTCCGGGATCGTCGGGTATGCGGCTTCAAAGCGCGCGGGCGATCGTGTCGTGCAAGGCGCAGCGCTCGAATACCGCCACAAGCGATTGCGCATCAACGGCATCATTCCATCGTTGGTGCCTACTGATCTCTCGCGCCAGGGAATCCGGAACTACGGCGCGGATCCGGACGCCTTCGAGAAAAGCTTCGTCGATCTGACGCCGCTCGGTCGCATCACGCAGCCCTCGGACATCGCCGCGATGGTCTACATGCTGGCTCGCGACGAGTTCTTCGAAACGGGGCAGATCTTCAACTACAGCGGCGGTAACTCGCTGCTGGGGCATCCCCGCCATTTGGCATGACCGAGCCGTCGTCTTGCCCACTTCGAATGCGGTGTCGCGGGCGAGGCCTTGGCCTGCCGCTGCCGCAAGCTGGCACTAGGCCTTTCGCGCAAACCCTGAAGTCAACGAGAAGTCCATGGCCGATACGCCTGACCAAGACACCATCGCCCGACGGCTCGCCACCTGGGTCGTCGAGCTGAAGTACGAGGACTTGCCGCCGGTGGTGGTGCAGCGGGCCAAGCAATGCATCCTCGACCAGTTGGGCGTGCAGATGCGCGGCTCGACCTTGCCGCAGGTGCAGCCAGTGAGCCTGTTGGTGCATGCGATGGGGGGTAGCCCCGAGGCCACGGTGGTGCGACAAGCCAGGAAGACCTCGGTGGCCTACGCGGCCTATGTGAACGGCACCTTTGGCCACAGCTGTGAATTCGACGACAGCCACTTCCACTGTGGACATCCAGGTGTGTGCGTCATTCCGGCCGCGTTGGCCTTGGCCGAGCGTGAAGACGCCAGCGGCAAGGACCTGATCACCGCCGTGGTCGCCGGCTACCAGGCGCAGGTCGCCTCGGTAGGACCCATCCATCAAGGCACGCTGGCACTGGGGTGGCACGGCACGAAAGTGGGCGGCGTGTTCGGCGCCGCCGCAGCGGCGGCCAAATTGCTGCGCCTCGACATGGAGCAGACCGCGCAGGCCTTGAGCGTGGCCGCCAGCGAAGCCTCGGGGATGATGGAGTACGACCAGAGCGGCGGCGAGGTCAAGCGCCTGCATGCCGGTGCGGCTGCGCGGTCCGGCGTGCAGGCAGCCTTGCTGGCGCAACTGGGCATGACCGGTCCGGCCAGAGTCTTCGAGGGCAAGCGCGGCCTGTACCGTTTGTTCGGCAACGGCAAGCCGCCGGAAATCGAGCGGTTCTGGCAAGGTCAGTTCCACATCCTCGAGACGATGTTCAAGCTCTACCCGGCGGTCGGCACTGTGCATGCGGCGCTGAACGCGCTCACCGAGATCATGCGGGAGCACCGGTTTGCGCCCGAGGACTTGCAGGAGATCCAGGTGGGACTGGCGGCCTGGGCGATCCCCCACGGCGCCGCGATCGTGCACCCCACCGATTGCCTTGGCGCGCAGTTCAGCCTCGCCTTCAGCCTTGCGCTGCGCGTTGTGAAGCAGCGCAACGACCTCGACCTCTACCTGAACCCACAGTCCTGGAC
>NZ_JBFUIU010001143.1:0-2270 GCF_056401695.1 Variovorax sp. P4_D9 | reverse complement strand
GTCGTCACCGACGTCGATTGGATCGCCAACCTTTGCCGCTTCTTCAGCTTTGCTTTGCCATGCCCGACAAGAGTCTTCCCCAACAGCGCAATCGCGCAAGCCACCGACTGGCTGATCAGCGGCTGACCGTCCGAATGCCCATGCACGCTTGCATAGCCGTTGCCGCACCACCTCGGCGCTCGAGGTAGGGAGATAACGCGCTCGGTGTGCAAGCTGACGAATGTCAGCCTCGGAGAAGTCTGAACAGCCGGTATGGGCCCGGACTGCCACTCCGGCGGTAATGGATAGCGGCCATTCGATTGGCCTTCGATGCCGTGATGCCGCGGTCGATCAAGCTCGGCGACGGCCTATGTCTGCACTACCTTGGAACCGGTCGTCGGATCTGAGCTCTCCGTCCCATCTGAATGATCACGACCGACATCACAGCGTGGATTCGCCGAGCGTGCGGGAAAGACAGCAACCGCTGCATACCTGCGGTGCAACGGTCGCTGACGACGGGCAGGGTAGGGCCCCTTGCGGTCAATCGTCTTCTTCCGCTCAACCCGACATTGGTGGGCGGAAGCTGTCAGTGGAGCATCGGTCGCGCAAGGGTTGGATTTGTGGCAATCTTCGATCCGTCTGTGCCGCAAGACCGCACGCTTTTAGGGCGCAATCTGCATGCTTCCTACGACCCAATACGCCAAGAGCGGTGGAATCAACATCGCCTTCCAGACGGTCGGCAATGGTCCACGTGACCTCGTGCTGGTTCCGGGGTGGGTTTTGAACCTGGATGTCTTCTGGGAGGAGCCAGTTCTGGCGCGGATGCTGACGCGGCTGGCCTCGTTCTCCCGCCTTATCCTGTTCGACAAGAGGGGGACGGGCCTGTCGGACCGCGTCAACGACATGCCCAGTCTTGAAGTTCGGATGGACGACGTGCGTGCGGTGATGGACGCCGTCGGCTCGGAACGCGCGGCGCTGTTCGGCTATTCGGAGGGCGGCGCAATGAGCGCGCTGTTCGCCGCTACCTACCCGGCTCGCGCCTCGGCGCTCATCATGGTCGGCGCTTTCTCAAGGCGCGTAAGGGCGCCCGACCACCCCTGGGGCCCGACGAAGGAACAGTCCCTCGCTTTTGCCGAAGAGGTGGAACGTGATTGGGGCGGCGCGGTCGGCATTGAAGCACGGTGGCCAAGCCAAGCCCGCGACGAACGGTGTCGTCAATGGTGGGCGCACTGGCTACGCTCCAGCGCGAGTCCGGCGGCTGCGGCGGCGCTGTTGCGTATGAACATGGAAATTGACATCCGCCATGTGCTGCCCGCCGTGCGCGTGCCCACTTTGTTGTTGCATAGCCGAAACGATCGCATCATCGAGTTCGGCGCCAGCCAATATATGTGCCAGCACATCGCCGGAGCAAAGCTGGTCGAACTACAGGGCATCGATCACGTCCCGTGGGGCTGCGACAGCGACGTCATTCTCGATGAGATTGAAGAATTCCTCACCGGGGCTCGACTCGGCGCTGAATCCGACCGGCTTCTGGTCACTGTAATGTTCACGGACATCGTGAGGGCTACCGAACGCGCCGCAGTCCTCGGCGATCGCGCCTGGCACGACTTACTCGAAAGTCACCACAAATTGGTGCGCCGCGAACTGGAGCGCTTTCGGGGTCAAGAAATCGACACCGCGGGTGACGGCTTTCTTGCCACCTTCGATGGGCCAGCTCGCGCAGTGCGCTGCGCCAGCGCCATCTCCCGCGAAGTACGCGCGCTCGGGCTCGAGATCCGCGCCGGACTTCACACCGGGGAGTGTGAGGTGATGGGGGGCAAGGTCGCGGGTATTGCCGTGCACACCGGCTCGCGCGTAGCGACTCACGCGCAACCGGGCGAGGTGCTTGTTTCGAGCACCGTGAAGGATCTGGTGGCGGGCTCCGGATTGTCTTTTCAGGATCGGGGGATGCAGCGCCTGAAGGGAATCCCAGATGAGTGGCGGTTATTTGCCGTGGAGCAGTAGGGAGACACCCCGGTGTTCGTGCGTATCCAACAACGACGCGCCTGAAGGCTAGGCAGCGACAGTCGCCTGGACGATTGTCAATGCTGCTCAGAGGGTTGACCGGGGCGCGGATGCTCGGTGCGCGGGCAAGACCGTTCGTAGCAGGCCGCCGCTCGATTGACCGGATCTAGCCGATTCGAGGTCAGGCTCCCCCCGTGCCAATATGACCTGCGACACCTACCTCCGAGAGATCAGTGAGCAACGAGGTAGGTATGACGATCAACCAACACCCCAAGGCAGCGATGCAC
>NZ_JBFUIU010001142.1:0-2271 GCF_056401695.1 Variovorax sp. P4_D9 | reverse complement strand
GCCACCCCGACGTCGCCAAGATTTCCTTCACCGGCAGCACCGCCGTGGGCAAGGCCATCCAGAGCGCTGGGGCCGACACCCTGAAGCGCGTGACGCTGGAACTGGGCGGCAAGTCGCCTACTGTGGTGCTGGACGATGCCGACTTCGCCACCGCCATTCCCCTGGCTGTGAAGGCCGGCTTTCAGAACAGCGGCCAGGCCTGCCTGGCGGGCACCCGCATCCTGGTGCCCGAGCATCGGCTGGATGAGGCCGTCGCGCTGGCCCGGGCGGCGATCGAGGCGGTCAAGGTCGGCGACCCGCGCGATGCCGCGACCGAGATCGGCCCGATGGTCAGCCGCAAGCAGTGGGATCGGGTGCAGGGCTATATCCGCAAGGGAGTGGAGGACGGCGCGCGGCTCATTGCCGGCGGCGAAGGCCGGCCAGCTGGCCTCGATGTCGGCTTCTACGTGCGACCCACCCTGTTCGTCGGAGTCCGCAACGACATGGTCATCGCGCGTGAAGAGATCTTCGGGCCCGTGCTCTGCCTGATCACCTACCGCGACGAGGAAGACGCCATCGCCATCGCCATCGCCAACGACACGGTCTACGGCTTGCAGGCGGTGGTGCTGTCGGGCAGCGACGAACACGCCCTCGCCGTGAGCTCCCGCCTGCAGGCAGGCCGGGTGCTGATCAACGGCCTGCACCACGAGCCCTTGGCGCCCTTCGGCGGCTTCAAGCAATCAGGCATCGGCCGCGAGTTCGGCACCTTCGGGCTGGAGGCGTATCTCGAACCCAAGTCGGTGATAAGGGCGGCTTGAAGGAGGCGGCCCGCCTCGGACTCGACCCCTCCCACGTCAACGACCGCCCTCGCTGCTTGCATACCCGCCGTACGGCAATCGATGACGACAGGCGGGACCGGGTCCTCTCGCGCCCTTCGACCTCGTGGCCCGAAGTTCGGCCCGCCTCCTACAGCAGCCTTTGAGCCCCACCCCCACCAGCGCCTTGCTGGAAACCTGGCTGTCCGGCCTCCGGACAGGCTCCGCCTACGACGTGATGAACGAACCGCTGCCTCTGCTCCGCGCCGGCGGCCGGCCCGGTCACACCGATGTGGAGCTCGATGTCGAATCAGTTCTTCAACCGAAGCACTTCGTCCGCTCGAGAGGACTCGTGAAGTGGAGCGCAATCGGTCCAGAGCGATCACCCAGAAGCGCCAGACCGGCACGGTGTCCGCATAGCTGATGCTGAGGCTGTGGTTGGCGCGGAACCCATGATGACCGCCAGCGCGTGCCGGGCCACGCTCAACTGCTGACGCAGCGGAGGCAGCAGCGTCTGGTCGCCGGCAAGTTGGTTGTGGGCGCTGACGATGTCCAGACGCGCCACCGAACCGGCATCGAAGGCCACTTGGACCAGCCTCAGGTTCTCCCGATCGCGGTCGAGCAGTTCCTCGACGGTGGCGATCTGTGCGCGCAGCGATGCCACGCGCAGCGCCTGCGTCACCGTGGTGCCGGTGACCGCCAGGCGGGCGGCTTCGAGCTGATGTTGCCGATACTCGGCGAGCGCGCGCTGCTGCTCGACGGAGCGGCTGCCGCCGCCTGTGTAGTCGAGCGTGTAGCTGACCGACGCACCGACTGCGAAGTAGGTAAAAGGCGGCAGGGTCGAAGGGCCGAAGGCCTCTGCGCCGAGTTTCTGCCGGCCCGCTCCGGCTGTAAGACCCACCTGCGGGGCGAGCGTTCCGGCCTGCGCGTTCGCCAGTTCCTGGGCCTGATCCAGCGACGCGGCAGCTGCGGCCAGCGTGCGGTTGCCAGCCAGCGCACGCTGCACGAGGCTGTCGACGGCATCGGAGCGAAGGAGCCGCCACCACTCTCCTTCAAGCGCTGTTCCTGGGAGGAGGTGCTGAGCCTGCGCGTCGCCGCCTGCCGTGTCAGCTTCGAGCTTCAGCGGCTCGGCCGTATAGCGCTGCACCGCGAGCGGATCGGGGCGCTTGAMGTCGGGACCTACGGTGGTGCAGCCGACGGCCGCCATCGCAGCGACAGTCGCGGCCAGGATTCTGTACAAGCTTGTCGTGTTCATTCAATCACCATCGGCTCGGTATTCTTCGTCGGTGTGGCGCGGCGCAGCAGCGCCACCAGCGGCACGGCGCAGAAGGTAAGCACCATCATCAGTTTGAAGTCGTTGTTGTAGGCAATCATCGAGGCCTGCTGGTTGACCAAGGCATCGAGCTTGGCGAGGCCGGCGGCGGAAGACATCGCCTGCGTGGCTGGCGCCGTCAGCGCATCGCCGAAGGGCGTGATG
>NZ_JBFUIU010001141.1:0-2272 GCF_056401695.1 Variovorax sp. P4_D9 | reverse complement strand
GCCTACGTGTACGTGCGTCAGTCGACGCTGCGCCAGGTGTTCGAGAACACCGAGAGTACCAAGCGCCAGTACGGCCTGCGCCAGCGCGCCGTGGCGCTTGGCTGGGCCGAAGAGCGCATCATCGTGATCGACAGCGATCTCGGGCAGTCGGGGGCTTCATCGGACCGGGAGGGCTTCCAGCGACTGGTGGCCGAGGTTGGCATGGGGCATGCCGGCATCGTGCTCGGCTTGGAGGTCTCGCGCCTGGCGCGTAACTCCATGGACTGGCACCGGCTGCTGGAGATCTGCGCGCTGACCGACACATTGATCTGCGACGAAGACGGTGCGTACGACCCGGCGCACTTCAACGACCGCCTGCTGCTCGGACTCAAGGGCACCATGAGCGAGGCCGAGCTGCACGTGCTGCGTGCGCGCCTGCAAGGCGGGATCCTGAACAAGGCGCGCCGCGGCGAACTGGAGATGCGCCCGCCCGTGGGGCTGGTCTACGACAGCGAGGGTGTGCTCGGCCTGGATCCGGATCGGCAGGTGCAGCATTGTCTGAGGTGGTTGTTCGCCACCTTCGAGCGCACGGGTTCGGCCTGCGCCACCGTCAAGGCCGCGCGGCGCGAGCACCTGGCGTTCCCACGACGCTGCGGCAAGGGCGCGCACAAGGGAGAATTGCTCTGGGGCGAGCTCTATCACGACCAGGTGCTGCGCGTGCTGCACAACCCGAGATATGCCGGCGCCTTCGTCTATGGTCGCAGCCATACGCGCCGCAGCGTCGACGGCGTCGCCCGTTTGCAGCGCATGCCTCGGGAGCAATGGATGACGTTGATTCCCGAGACGCATGCGGGCTACATCTCCTGGGACGAGTATGAGCGCAATCAGCGTCGTCTTCACGAGAGCGCGCAGGCGATGGGCGCCGATCGACGCCGCGGGCCGGCACGCGAGGGGCCCGCATTGCTGCAAGGCCTGGTGCTGTGCGGGCGCTGCGGAATGCGCATGACGGTTCGCTATCACAGCCGCCATGGCCAGTTGTGCCCCGAGTACGTCTGTCAGCGCGAGGGCATCAGTCGTGGCGAAGCGCTGTGCCAGCGCATTCCTGGTTCGGGCATCGACCAGGTCATCGGCGCCTTGCTCGTCGAAGCGGTCAATCCCGTCGCGCTCGAGGTGACGCTGGCAGTGCAACGAGAACTGCAGTCTCGCTTCGAAGAAGCCGACCGGCTGCGCCATGCCCAGGTCGAACGTGCGCAGTACGAGTGCGAGTTGGCGCAGCGCCGCTATCTGCGTGTGGACCCCGACAACCGGCTGGTCGCCGATTCGCTGGAAGCGCATTGGAACGAAAAGCTGCGCGCCTTGGCCGAAGCGCACGAGGAGTACGCGCGCCGCCGCGAGCAGGACGCACATGTATTGACGCAAGAGCAGTGCAGCGCAATCCTCGCGCTGGCCTCGGACTTCCCGCGTCTGTGGAGCGATCCCGCCACGCCCGATCGCGAGCGCAAGCGCATGGTCCGACTGCTGTTGGAGGATGTGACCTTGAATCGCGATGAGCAGATCAGCGTGCAGATCCGCTTCAAGGGTGGCGCTCGCAGGAGCCTGCATCTGCCACTGCCCTTGTGCTCCTGGAAGCTGCATGTCACGCCGTCGACGGTCGTGGAAGAGATCGACCGGATGTTGAACGATCACACGCCCTTGCAGATCGCGGCCATCCTCAATGCGCGCGGCGTGACTTCAGGCGCCGGCGCGACGTTCCATCCCCGGATCGTTGCTCGTCTGGCGCGCAACTACCAACTCAAGCCGCGCTATGAGCGGCTGCGCGAGCATGGGCTCTTGACCCTCGAGGAAATGGCCGACAAGTTGCAGGTGACGACCACAACGGTGAAGATATGGCTGCGCCACGGGCTCCTCCGTGGTCACGCGTACAGTGACAAGAATGAGTGTCTGTATGAGCCGCCGGGCGATGATGCTCCGCGCAAGACACTCGGCGCCAAGCTCTCGCTGCGACGCCTCGATGCGACGCTTCTCTCTGATCGTACGAAGGAGGTGCAGTATGAAGCGTAGTCCTTATCCCAGCAGTTGCCTTTGCGACTCATCGAACTGGTGATGCCGTACTCGGCGAGCACCGCCCTGAAGTCGTGGCTGGCGTATTGACTGCCCCGATCGCTGTGGAAGATCAATCCTTCCTGCTTGCCAGGATGACGCTTGAACCACGCCATTCGCAGCGCATCGATTACGAGCTCGCGCGTCATGTCTTCGCGCAGCGACCAACCCACCACCTGGCGGCTGAACAGGT
>NZ_JBFUIU010001140.1:0-2276 GCF_056401695.1 Variovorax sp. P4_D9 | reverse complement strand
GCGCATCGACGATCCGGACTTCGGTGGTGAGCGTGGCGCGGCCGGCAGAGCGCAGCAGGCCGGGCTTGGCGGATCGCTCCGATGGTCGGCAAAGCTCAGGTAGGTTGCGCAGGGCGACAACTCCGTCATGCCGTAGGCCTGGACGAAGCTGGCGCCGGGAAATCGCTTCATGGCCCGCTGGAGCACGCCCTCGCTGATCACCGATCCGCCGTAGCTCAGCACCCTCACGCTGCCGAGGTCGTACTGCCCGGCATCGGGGTGGTCGGTGGTCAGCTGGATCATGGTGGGCACGTGCCGGCTTGCCCGGCATCTCCCTCGCGCAGGTCAAGACGTTGCGCGTGCTCGTGAGCTATGCGGCCGGCGGCGCCACCGACGGGTGGCGCGCGCCGTGGGCGAAGGCCTGCGCGACAGTGGCTACACCGTGATCGTCGTCGGACATCGGCGACCGTCCGCTCGTCGCGCCCGACCGCGACCACGACCTGCGCAAGCTCATCGAGCGCACGGCGATGGCGCACAGTTGCACGCTCAACTTGCAGTACGAACTCAACAATCCGGAGCTCTACCGCCGGGTGGTGCAGGAGGGCCTGGCTTTCGCAATCATGCCGCGCAACGCCTTCTCGGATGCCGAGGCCTTCGGCGTGGTGGCGCGCGACATCGTCGAGCGAGCATCGAGCGCACTGTGGATGGTCGACCATCCCCTCACGCCGGCCGGAGAGGCGGTTCGCAGCGCGCTGCTCGACGTGATCGCGATGCTGATGGCCGACGGTACCCTGAAGGCCCGCCCGCTCCCATAAAGTTTCCCTCATGGGAGCACCTCTTCATCGACTCCGAAGGCACGCTGGGCGCGATCGCCCGAGCGGCGCGCGCTGCGGTCTAAGTGGCTGTCCAGCTGAACCGAAGCAGCTGGCTCAGGTGTCGCTCCACTTGCGCAGCAGGTTGTGATACACGCCGGTCAGTGTGCGCCGGGCGGCCTCGTCGGCGCCGCTCTGGTTGAGCCGCTGGATGGCGTTGTCCATGTCGAACAGCAGCGCGCGGTCGCCGGCGTCGCGCACCAGGCTCTGGACCCAGAAAAAGCAGGCCAGTCGCGTGCCCCGCGTGACCGGCGTGACGCGGTGCACGCTGGTGGCCGGATACAGCACCAGATCGCCAGCCGCCAGCTTGACGCTCTGCATGCCGTGCGTGCCCTCCATCTGCAGTTCGCCGCCGTCATAGCTCGCAGGCTCCGACAGGAACAGGGTCGCCGACAGATCGGTGCGCAGCTTGCGCCCGTTGTGCGGGTGGATGCGCACTCCGCCATCCACGTGCAGCCCGAAGCCCATGCCTTCGCCATAGCGGTTGAACATCGGCGGATACAGCATGTTTGGCAGCGCCGCACTGATGAAGGTCGGGTGGCGCTCCAGCGCGGCGGCCACGATGTCCTGGCAGGCGTGCGCCACCGGGGCACGCTCGTCGATCTGCTGGTTGAACTTGACCGGCGCACCCTGGTGGCCGGCCGTGATGCGGCCGTCGACCCAGGCGTCGCCCGCGGCGTCGAGGTGCGCTCGCACCGCCGCCAGGGCATCGGCATCGAGGATTTTKGGTATGCAGATCAGCATGGGCCGGGCCGGATTCGAAAGCGCGAGACCGGGTCTCGCGTCAAAGGCGGTAGTTGAAGGACAGCATCGCGGTGAAGCCCGAACCGGGAATGGCACGACCTCCATCGGACGGAATCAGCGCATCCCAGTACATCTTGTTGGTCAGGTTGAAGAGGTTGAGGCGCAGATCGTATTTCGGCTGATGGTAAGCCACCATCGCATCGAAGCGGGTGTAGCCGGGCACCGACACCAGGTCGGTGTTGTTGGCATAGCGCGGGCCCACATAGGTCGCGCCGCCGCCGACCTCCCACAGCGGCGAGATGCTGTAGACCGCCCACAGGCTGGCCGCGTTCTTCGGCGTGTTGGCCGGCGTCTTGCCCTGGGTGCCGGGCGCGATGCCGTCGATGATGGTGGCGTCGAGATAGGTGTAGGCGCCGAACAGCTGCCACTGCTCGCTGATGCGGCCGGCCGCGCCGGCGCGCGCGCCGTTGACGCGGATGGTGCCGGTCGCGCTGTAGCTGCCGTCGGCATTCTGCGAGCGCGCGTTGGTCTGCGTGATCTGGAACGCGGCGGCGCTGAGCGACAGGTTGCCGTTGTTCAAGTCCCATTTGCCGCCGGCCTCGTAGGACTTGTTCTCCTGAGGCGGCAGCGGCAGCGTCGAACCGGTGGTGGCCGTCAACTGCTCCAGCGAGGGATTGAAGG
>NZ_JBFUIU010001139.1:0-2278 GCF_056401695.1 Variovorax sp. P4_D9 | reverse complement strand
CGATCAACCAACACCCCAAGGCAGCGATGCACGCAGTGAACAGTTCGTCCGATTCGGGCGCATTGCAAGGAGCCCGGAGGGCGACTGGAGATGCGCCCGAATTGGCGGCGCCAGCAAAGCCGCATGTGACCGATTCTGAGGTCGTTCCACGTGCGCGTCGCCGGCACTTTTCCAACGCCGACAAGCGCCGCATTCTGGACGCTGCCACAAGTTCCTACCCACAAGTCTGCCGCTGCGAGCGTATTCCGAGCACGAGGTAAGCGGCTCCCCACGACAGGCGCTCAACGAGCCACCCGAGGCCCAGCGCATCCAGACCTGCGGCTGGAAGCAAAATGGGAAGCTGAAGCAACACGAATCGGCCTTGGATTCCAACGACGCTCGCCCACCGCACCTCAGCAAGTACGGATGGGCGCCTGGGGCAAGGCTTGACTTCACGGAAGTGGCCTTCGCGTTGGGCCGGACCTCTCATGCATCGAACGAAAAGATCCGCTTCCAGTCGTCCTTCATGCTGATGACAACCCAACCGTTCTTCTTCGCTTCGTCGTAGAGCGCCTGAGGGAAGGCGCCAACTTTCGTGTCGGGCAAGCCTTGGGCCGGACCGTAGGCGTACTCGCGCTTGGCGTCGTCGTGCAAGAGCAGCATCGAAAGGCGCGCGCCGTCGCCGGCCTTGGTGTACTCCAGCATCTGCCGGTCGCCGGTCGAGTTGCCGAAGGACGCGACGGGCCGGCGACCGATCATCATGTGGATGCCTTCAGGCTTGCCGGCGTTGTTGTCGTTCAGCATGAGCTTGGGCTCCCTGGTCAGGAAGGGCTTGCCGCTCTTGGCGTAGCCGTACTTCGTGCCGCCCGCTGTTCCGACGACCTGTTCCGGTGAAACCCCGTAAGTCGCCTCCGAGTACACGCGCACGAAATCCTGCCCGCCCCCCGTGACGATGTAGGTCTTGTAGCCATTGGTCCGGAGGTATTTCATCACCTCCTGCATGGGCTGGTAGCTGAGTTCGGTGTACGGGCGGTTCCAGCGCCTGTCCTTCGCGCTGGCGATCCACTTCGTCGCCTCCGCGTTGAATTCGTCGACGCTCATGCCGGTCAGCGTCGCGGCCAGAATCTTTTCGAGTTGAGGCAACCGCAGCTTGGCAATCGCCTCCATGTTGCCCGTCATGACCGTCTTGAACGGCTCGACATTGGCCAGCTCGGGCTTGGCCTTGACCACGGCCGGCATGCGATCGAGGCAGTAGATCACCTGACTGTACATCGGGTGCTCGACCCACAGCGTCCCGTCCTGGTCGAAGGTCGCGATCCGCGCCGGTGGCGCAACGAAGCTCGCGTTCGAGGCGTCCGTCGTGACCCGCACGAAGTCGAGGATGGCTTGCTTGGGCGGACCGTCGTTCCAGGATGCGAGCGGCGCTTCGGGTGCCGGTTGCAGAGTGCCCGAAGCGCTTTGCTGAGCGTGAGCGCCAGCCATGCCCAGAATCCCGGACGCGGCCGGTGCGGTGGCGAGGGCCTTCAGCATATGCCGTCGGCTTACATGTTCGGGAGAGCCCATCGTTCCTCCTGGCGCAGTCGACAAGAGGACGAAGGTTAGGCGCAACATACTGCTGCTGCAATCCCGGCGCCCACGGATTACACGTAAGTGGTAGGACCGTCAAGATCACCCCGCCGGGTATACGCCGCTGGGTCACCTGAGCCGCGCGCGGATGGCGCCGGCTGCGCTTCGTTGCCGCTCTTGAACTTCTCGCCCCCGCGCCAGCGACCAACGATGTCTGCACTGCCTTCAGACCGGTCGTCGATGCTGAGATCTGCTTAGACCGGAACCGCCTGCCTGCAGTACGACGGTCGCCGACGAACGGCAGGGTAGGACTGCATGCTGCTTTCGAGCGGCCGAAAGCTCACGCCCTGGCGGCGTTGTGCGGCAACGCCGGCAAATTGCCGCCATCTCTGCACCAAAGGGCAATAACAAACAGCGCCGTTTCGCGCTAGGTTCGCGGTTGGTTGGGCGCGAGGATGCGATTGCCGGCCCTCGAAGGACCTTGTCCCGGCCGCACGACTTACTGGGCGCAATGTGGGTGAACCCACTGTTTTCATCATTGATGATGACGAGGCTTGTCGCGATTCGATTCGCGAGTTGGTCGTTTCGGTCGGACTCGCAGCCAAGGTCTTCGGTTCGGCGTTTGAGTTCCTGAATGTCTTTGGACCAGACTTGGCGTGGGCTGCCTAGTGCTGGACCTGCACATGCCACAGATGAATGGGCTCGAGCTGCAAAAGCGCCTGGACGAGATGAG
>NZ_JBFUIU010001138.1:0-2280 GCF_056401695.1 Variovorax sp. P4_D9 | reverse complement strand
CCCGTGGAACTGTTCGACGCCGGGCCAGCGGATGGCAAGCCTGAAGACGCACTGATCTGACGAAAGGCCGTCGCCGGCTTTGTATGGATTACATTGGGTTCTGGACGTAACCCGCAAGAGGACCTTTTAGTTGGATCCAATCGAAGAAGAGTTGAAGCGTATTCAACTTCAACGCGCGCGCATGGAGCTGGAGGATGCGTTGACGCGCCGGGAGCGCAAGGCAGCAGCGTTAGACGTCGCGCAGGGTCTTGCAGCTGCCGCAACCCAGGTTGGGTCTAGAGTTGCTCAGGGGATCGCGCGGTGGTCGACGAAGGCGGGCAGTTGCATTCATCCTTCTTTTGACGCTCGGCTTCACTGTCAAGATTGGCATGGATGGGTACGAGCATCGCCAAGAGATTGAGAGAGACGCCGACCTCCTTGCCAATCGTTTGAGTCGATGCCAGTCACCGACGCAACCTATCGAACACAACTGCTCCGTGTATTTGCGAGGCGATCCCGATGCTGGCGCCTACTTCAAGTGCACCGCTGCGAAAAGCGGTGAGGAGGCCGAAGTGAAGTGGTGCAGAGAACAAGGTCGGTGACCTCACGCGCTTGAATCCCACGATAGCGAAACGCCCCCCGAGTAGGACAATGTTAGGGTCAGGCCCGAGGGTCCAAACGGTTTGCGGTGTCTCGATGGAAGTTAGAACTAACAACGTGCGTAGGCCATCCAATCATGCCCATCACCCCCCTGCACTTCGGTGTCTTGGCTCCGATTAGCCACTTTGCCCCCAACCGGGTGAGCAACGTGTCCTTCGTACTGGTCAACCTCTGGATGGACGCGCCGGCCATCCTTGCCTGGTTCAAGGGCTTGCCTTTGCCTAGCCACGACGCGGACACCCATCACCTGGTGATCGCCATGGTGATGGCCGCACTGGTGGCCATACCAGGGATGCGCTCCAAAAGCTGGGGCTATGGAGCCTTCCTGGGGGCGATCTCGCACATCCTGCTGGATAGCCTGGTGCACCCGGAGATGGTGCCCTTCTGGCCCTTCGTGGAGGGCAACCCCCTCTTCCTGGGCTGGATGGAACCGCTGTCCTGGGCATTGTTGCCCCTGACAGTCTGGTTCACGGCACAGTGTGTGTCAGGTAGCCTCGATTGGCTTAAACGGCGCCAGCAGGCGGCATAGGGCGTGCACGACATCGACTTGGCGTGAGATCGGGGGGCCGGTTGCTGTCTACAACTGGATCTTCTGGATGAGCTCGAGCGCTCGCTGCTGCTGCGCGTGGGCGTGGTGAGAACCTCGAAGGTCGGCGCATCGGGCCTGGCGCTGGGCTTTGCGACAGATGTTGGCTTGGAACGCTGGGCCGAGCCTCGGGGTCGCTCGTGATCTTGGCCTGTTGATCCGTGTCGGCGAACATCAGCTCGCGCCAGGCCTCGCGCATGACAAGAGGTGCATCGGGCTCGGACATGAGGCCTACGGCAATCGCCTAGAAACTAGTGATGGGGAAGTTCTCGCCCTGAGCCGAGCGCATGAGCCGCTGCTCGTAGCCCTTGGGTCGAGTCAGTTCGGGCACGCGGCGCGCGACATAGTTGGCCAGCGAGTCGACTTCGATCATTGCCGCGGTGGGCGCCGCCGCGGCGCCGGCCAAACGTTCCAGCAGCGTGGCGGTGCAAACGCCGTGTCCATCGACCCCGTCCTCCAGCGCCTTGCCCTGCGGCGAGGCGGTCGCCAGGATGTAGCGCCCGGTGCTGCGCACATGCTCGCGGCGGTGGCGACGGGCGCTATCGCCCTTACTATTGAGAGTTACCAAATCCATGACAACCAATAACGTTCTCGAACGTTATCCAATCAGCGGATTGATTGGAGGTGGGTTGCATGGGCAAGAAGTTGGACGAGGCGACGCGCAAACGGGTGCGGGCTGGGCGATTGCTGCTGTGCTCAGAAGCGCCCCTCGATCATCGCCGCTTGCTGGATGCAGGCTACGCTCTGGTAATGTCATGGGTTACGTAAAGATCAATAAGGCATGCCAACTGTGCATGCAGTATGCAGTCCGACTTCACACGCCCGGGTCAACTGGCCAGAAGCGGAACTTCGTCACGGCTTCCCCGTTTTGCGACGGCGGCACCTTGTAGGCGAGTCCACTCTGGCTAAAGTCCGGCTAGGACCTGACCTCAAACTGGAATGCCCTTGCACCAAATCAAGCCCGGCGGGGACTTGAGGCCCGGAGATCATGCTTGCCGAGCTCGGCCAAATACCCGTTATGAACATACCCAACTTCTTGCATCTGGGTCCGAAGG
>NZ_JBFUIU010001137.1:0-2284 GCF_056401695.1 Variovorax sp. P4_D9 | reverse complement strand
TTCCATTTCAACTGGACTCACGTCTCGGTCATCGCCGGACTCACGCGCACCAACTGCCTGTTCCGGCTGCACGAGGGCAGCATCAAGAAGGAAGAGATCGTCGAATTCCTCAAGGCGCTGAAGGCCCATCTGAARCAGCCGCTGCTGGTCATCTGGGATGGCTTGAAGGCGCACCGCAGTCGCCTGGTGCGCGATTATCYGGACAGCCTGGGCGGCCATATCCAGATCGCATTCCTGCCGCCGTACGCGCCCGACCTCAAYCCGGTGGAGTATCTGTGGGCCTGGCTCAAACGACATGCCCTGGCCAACTACTGCCCCAACGACCTCACCGAGCTTCACGGCACTGCGCGCAACAAGCTCAAGAGTGCCCAGAAGCGCCCCTCGATCATCGCCGCCTGCTGGGTGCAGGCCACGCTGTGGTGATGTCATGATTTATGGAAGTCTCAAATAAGGCGGTGGGTTATCGATATTTCGGGCCGCAGCGTCGTTGTCGCGCCGGGCACCAAGGTCTTATGCCAGGGGGCTTGTGGTGGTACCCCGCTTCGGCCGAAGGTTTGGAGCGATCCGTCGATCGGCTCCACTCGGCCAACTCCGGACATTGGATGCCGAGGCAGAATTCGCTTATGAGCAGGCATTCGCACGGCGGACTGAATACACGAAGAAAAGCCGGGCCCAGCCCGGCTTTTTCTGGAGCGCCGCGCTTCAGATCGCGAGGCGATCGCCGCGCGCGGCTGCGCGGGCCTGGACGCGCACGCTGGGGCGGTCGACAGGCGATTCGACGCGCGTCACGCCTTGGCCGTAGCCTTCCGCGTACGGGTTCGCGCTGCGAGCGGCAACGATTCCTTGCGAGCGAACCGAAGCGCGCTCGACCGAACTGGCGATGCTGGCGACGCCCTGCCCGGCCACATCGCTGAATTGGTCGCCGCTGCGTGCGGCCACGACGCCTTCGGCGCGGACCGCGGCACGGGTCTGGGTCGATGTGACCTTGGCGACGCCGTCATAGGTTTCTGCTTGGACGCCTGCGGCAGCGAGGATCGCGAGCGCAAAGCCGGAGAGGAGCTTGGAAGCGGTGTTCATTGTCGGATTCCTTCAAGTGGTCGAATGGGTTGGTGTAGGACGAAGTTTGCGCCGGCAAGGGACCTCGCGGATGTGCGTATTCGCACCTCGGCGTTCATGTCGTGGAAATAATCCGGCCCTTCAAACGCTGTCGCCGGCCCGGGGGCCGGCCGTGCAGGCATCAATCACGCCGCGGCTCGCGCGACGAAGCGCCGAGCGAGCGGGCTCGCCGGTCGCATCGCGGCCCGCTCGGCCGCCAGCGCTGCCGCGAGTGGCCGATCGCCGCTGCGCAGCGCCGCCTCGATCAGCGTCAGGTCGAGCAGGTCGCGCTGGGCGTGGCTGCCGCCGAAGCGGTGCGCACTCGAGCGGATCGGCCGCAGCAGCGCGACGACCGTCGCGTGGTCGCCCGCCACGAAGGCCTGCACGGCGCGCGTCGCGGCCTCGCCAACCTCGGCGGTGAAGGCGCGGGTGTCATCGTCGCCGGCGAGCGTGGCGCGCTGTGTCTCGCGCAGCTGCGCGGCGAGATCGCTGCGCCCGGCGCTCGCGAAGGCCATCATCGCGTGCAGGTCGTTGAAGGCATAGTTGCCCGCGGTGGCATGCGGCGCCCAGCGTTCGGCCAGCGGCTGCCAGCGGTCGCCGACGTCCACGTCGCGCAGCGCGAGGCGCCACAGCAGTGCGCTTTGGTCGATCATGTCGAGCACGACCCCCGAGCCCGGCCCGCCGATCGACGCATCGTACATCGCGAGCACCTCGTCGTGCCGGTCCTGCTCGAGCTTGAACAGCGCCAGGTGCCACCAGTTGTGCACCGCGAAGAAGCTGTCGCGCGACCAGTGCGCCGCATTCGGTTCGAGCCAGGAGATGCCGTCCTTCGGCGCATTGCGCATCTCGTGCACGTGCGCCACCGCATGCCAGGCCCAGGTGTCGCGCGGCTGCAACTCGATCGCCCGGCGTCCGGTGCGCTCGGCCTGCGCATAGTCGCCTGTCTCCTCGAGCCCGAAGGCGTGCATGCCGAGCACCGCATGGTGGCCGGGCATCGCGTCGTTCCAGTGCGGCCGCACGCGCGCGATGCGGTCGCGCAGCATGCGCGAATCGCCGGTAAAGAAGTCCACTTGGTGGCCGGTCTGCAGCGCGAGCAGGTCGCGCGGGTGCTGCGCCGACAGGTCCTCCAGCACGCGCGCGCCGTCGCGCCAGCGGCCGGCGGCGACGAGCGCGGCGGAGCGCGCATGCA
>NZ_JBFUIU010001136.1:0-2286 GCF_056401695.1 Variovorax sp. P4_D9 | reverse complement strand
GCCCATCGTTCTCGCCTCCGGATTGCTCAATACTGCGATCCCCATTCCCTGGTGGAAGGGCTACTCTCTGCGCATGTCGGCGTAACCCCCAGCCCCTGACGAACAGGCCACCGCGTTAGGCGAACTACCCAGCGTGGAAATCCAGGCTAGTGGGCCTGAGGGGAGTGCCACCAATGGATGTGGCGGCATGAACGGACCTGCGGCCTCGGCAGGCTCCTACGCCGCGCTGGAGGCATCCGACGGACCCTGAGGACTCGAAAGGAGACGCCATGCCAGACAGCAACACCAGCGTGAAGCAGCCCGCCCCGCCCATCGACCCGACCAAGGAGACGGCGAAGATACGAGCCGGACGGCGAGGGCCCTCCCTGATAGTGGCTGCGCAAGTTCGGTCGATGGCGCGGGATGGCCTGCGCGTCCTGGGCGTGGCGCGGGCCACCTTCGGCGATCGTTGCCCGAACTGCAGCACGACTTCGAGTTCCGGTTCCTCGGGCTGATCGGACTCGATGACCCTGTGCGCCCCGACGTGTTCCAGGCCATCGCCGAATGCCGGGAGGCCGGCATCCGCGTCGTAATGATGACGGGCGACCATTCCGCGACCGCCGTTTCCGTCGCGCGGCAGGCTGGTCTGAATGCCGATGCGCCGGCCATCACCGGCGTCGAGTTGGGCGCGCTGTCCGATGACGAGCTTCAGGCACGGCTCGCCGTGGCACACATTTTTTCTCGCGTGCAGCCCGACCAGAAGCTGCGCCTTGTGCGCGCCTTCGGCGCGCGGGGCGACGTGGTGGCCATGACCGGCGACGGCGTCAACGACGCACCCGCGCTGAAGGCGGCCGACATCGGGGTGGCGATGGGTGCTCGCGGCACCGAGGTGGCGCGCGAGGCGGCCGCACTGGTACTGATGAACGATGACTTCGCCTCGCTCGTGACAGCGGTGCGCTACGGGCGCCGCGTGTTCGCGAACCTTCGCAAGGCGATCGTCTTCGTGGTGGCCGCGCACGTGCCGATCGTCGGCCTGTCCATCATTCCGGTGCTGCTGGGCTGGCCAATGCTGCTGATGCCGGTGCACATCCTGTTCCTGCAGCTGATCATCGACCCAGACTGCTCCGTGGTTTTCGAAGTCCAGCCTCTGGAGAGTGATGTCATGAAGAAGCCTCCGCGCCGTGCCGACCAGCGCCTCTTCGACAGGGTCGTTCTGATCCGCGGCCTTTGGCAAGGCGCCGGCTTGCTGGCATTGTTGCTCGGGGTGTACGCCGGCAGTCGGTTTGTCGCATCGTCGGAAGTCGACCGTGACAACCTGGCGCGGGCGTTGACTTTCGTGGTCCTCGTGTTGTCCAACTTGGCGCTGATCCAGACCAACCGTTCTTGGGGCCGAAGCGCCTGGCACGGCAATGGCGAGTCCAACCGACAGTTCGGCTGGATTGCCCTGGGCACGATCATGCTGCTGGGCACCGTGCTCGCCGTCCCGGCGACCAGTCGCCTGTTCTCCTTCGCGCAACCGTCGTTGTTACTGCTATTGGCGGGCGCTGGGTGCTTCGACCGTGGCCTGGTTGTGGTTTGAATGCGTCAAGTGGGGACTGCATCAGCGCTCGTGGCACATCGGGTGATGGGCTATGCAAGCCGGAGTCATCCGAACTCCTGGTTGGCATGGCGGCCTTACTCACGCGTAGCGCTGGGTGGTGCGAAACTCCCATGGGATCCGTCGCAAAGCACCCCGGCGTTTGACCGGGGGCAAACAAGACCGACGACGTTTCAACCATCACCAAGGCAACAGAGATCGATCTGAGGTGAACTGGAGAGCATCATGAATATTCTTCTTGCCGTCGACGGCAGCGACTATACGACGCGCAGCTTTCCCTATCTGAGCGCGCACAAGGACTTGCCTTCGTGGTCGTCGGCCAAGTCTTCGGCAAGTGGGAGGATGCGTGAGGGGTAGGGCGCTCGCCGCCCTGTTCCTCACCGCGGCCCTGGCCGGCTGCGCCGTCCCGATCGCCACCAAGTCCGCCATCCGCTCGCCGCAGCGCCTCGCGGCGCCGGCGGAGACCGCCTGCGGCTACTACGTGGCGCTCGCGCACTACTGGGACGACAACGCGACGAAGGTGAGCATCGATCTGGCGGGTTCGAGCCACCTGAAGCTCATCCCAGAGGAGAGAAGCGAGATCACCATTGGATCGAGCCCTTATTACGCCCTGATGGACCTGAGCGCGCGCACGAGACGCCTGGAAACGGCATTTCCTGCCCGAAATGACCTCGGAAAGGGTTTCCTGCCCGAAATGACCTCGGAAAGGG
>NZ_JBFUIU010001135.1:0-2292 GCF_056401695.1 Variovorax sp. P4_D9 | reverse complement strand
GTCAGCGACAGGGCGCTGCGCAGCGCCGCCGCCAGGTCGCCCTGCCAGAGCGCGCGCACGCCGCCCATCGCGAGGTAGTTGCCGACCCCGGGCGCGAACACCGGGTTCGACTGCGACAGGGCCGTCAGCATGTCTTCGGGCAATTTCGTGACACGCGACATCGCGGGAATGCGCATGACGCGAATCTCGGCCTCGGGCAGCGCATAGCAGGCGTCGGCGATCAGGCCCGAGGTGATAAATCCGCCCGACAGCGCCTGGTCGTAGACCAGCGCGATCACCGCGTGCCCGCGGCGCCGCGCCAGGTCGATGCTGGCGCCCAGGTGGGCCATCGCGCGGTTGATGCCGAGCAGTTCGTCGCGCCGGCGCAGCTGCTGGCCCTGGGTGTCGATCAGCAGCAGGATCGGCTGGCCCGGCCGCTTGGCGATGGTGTCGAGGGCCACGCGGGCCTGCGCCAGCGCCAGCGCGACGCCGATTGGCGCGTGGTTCGTGGTGCCGACCACGGTGATCGGCCGGCCGTCGAAACGGGGTTCGCCGCGCAGGAAGTCGCCGTCGGCCTCGATGCCGTGGCCGGGGCCGAAGAGGGCTTCGGCGAGTGCTTTCCATTCCATCGTGTTCTCCTTAGGCGGGGCGCAGCGCGCGCACCGCCTTGACGTCGAGATCCGGCACCCGCTCGGGCTCCGGGATGCCCAGCAGGCGCCACAGGCGAAACGACTCGTCGTCGCCGTCGGCCGCGCCGGACAGCGCGTCGAGGCGCACCGCGAGCAGTGCGTGCTCGGCCTCCAGCGCCTCGAGCGTCAGTGGGCGCGCCGCGTCCGGTACGTTGATCGCGGCAATCGCCGCGACGCGGAAGGCATGCACGTCGTCCTCAACCAGCGCGTCGCAGTCGCCGCACAGGTAGCGGTGCTTGCCGCCCGTGGTGCGCCAGACCAGTGCCCGGTCGCGCGAATCGAATTCCTCGACGCCGTGCGATGCCTCGATGACTTCGGGCCCCGACATCGCGAGCCGGCCGACGTCGCTCATCACGATGCGGTCGGCGCAGCGCGCCACAATGCCCATGCCGCCGAAGCAGCCGTTGGCACCGCCGATCAGCACCACCACCGGGATCCCCGCAGCCCGCACGTCGAGCAGCGCACGCATCACTTCCGACACCGCGATCAGCCCCGCGTTGGCCTCGTGCAGCCGCACGCCGCCCGACTCTGCGAGCAGCAGCACCGCGGCCGGCCGGTCGCGCAGCGCGCGGCGGAACAGGCCGACCAGCTTGGCGCCGTGGACCTCGCCGACGCCGCCGCCCATGAAGGCGCCCTCCTGCGCGGCGACGAAGACCGGTCGACCGTGCAGCAGGGCGCGGCCGACCGCGACGCCGTCGTCGAAGGCGCACGGCAGGCCCAGTTGCGCCAGGTGCGGACTGGTCGCGCGTTCGGCGGGCGGCAGCCATTCGTGGAAGCTGCCGGCATCGAAGAGCTGCGCGATCCGCTCGCGCGCCGAGCATTCGGCGAAGCTGATGGTGGTCACAGGAGTACCTCCGCGCTGCGCGCTGCGGTATTCGCCTTGGGAGCGGCCCGGCGGCTCATATGCTGAGCTCCGCCGCCGCCTGGTCCAGCCGCAGGCTGACGACCGCGGGCGTGGCCCCCATGTCGTTGATCGAGATGCGAACGCCGGCCAGCGGATGGCGCTGGTGGAAGTCGCTCAGCACGGCTTGCCAGATCGGGCCGAAGCCGCGCGCCGAGGTCTCGATGCGGACACTGCAGTCGCTGCCAGCCGCAGCCTCGAGCAGCACCTCAAGGTTGCCGGAGCCGACCACGCCGACCAGCACCGGGGCGATGGCGCCGGCGGGCCGGCTGCCGGGGAATGTGAACTCGAGGGTTTCGAGCCCTGTGGGATGGGATGTGGACACAGCGGCCTCCTACCAGTTTCTGAAACGCTTGGGTGGCTGATACAGCCCGCCGGACGCGCGCACCAGGTCGCGCATGCTGCGGGCCGCCAGCAGGTTGCGGGTGGCATCGCGCGGGTCGATTCCGAGGTCCAGCGGCCGCCGAATCACGCCGCGGTCGCGCAGGTTCTCGACCGCGCGGCGGTCGCGCGCCAGCCCGACGGCGGTGTAGCCGGCGACGCCGCGGATCGCCTGTTCGCGCTCCTCGTCGCTGCGGCACAGCAGCAGGTTGGCGATGCCCTCCTCGGTCAGGATGTGCGTGACGTCGTCGCCGTAAATCATGATCGGCGGCAGGTCCATGCCGGCCTGCTGCTGCAAGGTCCAGGCATCGAGGCGGTCGACGAAGGCCGGCTGCATGTGCT
>NZ_JBFUIU010001134.1:0-2292 GCF_056401695.1 Variovorax sp. P4_D9 | reverse complement strand
CCAGTTCGCGGCGGCCACCCGAATACCCGCTCATGACCGCTGACGTCACCCGCGGGCATCGGCTCGCGATACACAATGATTCCCGCACTCGAAGGCATCTCGGAATTCTTGATCGTTCCCGTTCAGGTTCTCGGCACAACTATGCCTGCCTTGCTCCTAGGTGTGCGAGGTCGAGTTCGACAGACATCTTCTCAGGCTGGCCAGCCCCTGCCGGCGGCAATGTCTTCCACCGCGAGCAATCAGGTCGCCAGGGATCTTGGCCAGAATGCTGTTATCTGCGTAGAAGGTCATGGAGCAACATAGCCATCCACGGGAGGCGCATGTAGCATCTGCGTCAACGGCAAACAGACAGCACGGCGTCGTCAGTCTGATCGACTATGTTTGGGGCGCGATCCTGCTGATCCCAGCCCTGACCATCTTTTCATCCACGCACGTCTGGGATCTTGGCGCCGCCTACCCCCTTGCCGCAACCGCAGTGTTCTTTGGCTTACTTCGGGCGATCCTAGGGCTTCGAGTATTCCTAGTCCTCACATACGTCCCGGCGCTGTTCGGCGTTCTAGCCGTAGGAGCCGACCATCTACGCGATGTCAACCTTCTCGAGGCGGCCTTGATTCGGCCGGACCCACACGAAGCGTGGCCAGTAATTCAGCCTCATGCCCACTGGATAGCCCTGACCGCGGTCCTGCTCGCCGTGCCGATCTGGGTGTTGTTTCGCACTCCGTCAACCCGAACGGCGCGCGGGAAGTGGCCTTCGGCCACCCTTGCGGCAATCACTTTCGCCGCAGTCACATGCGGCGTCGTCTTTCATAACACCGTGCTGCGCGCGTGGCCGCTGAATGTGATTTCCGTTGCCGCGGCTTCTGCGATCGGCCGTGACGAATTCATCTCGACGGCGTTGCCCTATGCGCCCATTAACCCTCGTTCGGCGTCCGCGAGTTGGGGCGCCTCGCGATTGCCGGGACTTCACCCGCAGAACGAGACATACATCCTCATCATCGGGGAATCAGTGCGTGCCGACCGGCTCGGCGCATGCGGCGGCCAAAAACAGGTCGCCATCAGCCATCAAGACGCGATCATCTATTGCGATGTGACGTCCGGATCCAGCAGCACGCACACGTCGGTCCCTCTGCTCGTCTCGCGCGAAATGCCTGGCGGTGCATTTCGGGTCAGCAAGGACGCAACATTTATGAAGGCTTTCGAGGAAATTGGATTTCACACCTATTGGCTTGCCGTCCAGGAAAGAGGCATTGCGTGGCCTGACGCCAACACCGAAATGTTCGTAGCAACAAGGAAGACCGATCGAGAAAGCCTTCTGCCATCGCTCAGATGGGTGCTCGCGCAGAACGCGCCCAAGAAATTGATCGTGGTGCATGCCTACGGCGCACACTTTTCGTACTGCGATCGCTATGAGCCCGCAACAGCTGCTTTCCAGGCCGACTGCTCGAAGCTTTCTGAACTCCCAGATGATTCCACGCTGCCGGATTTCATCCGCGCCTACGACAACGCCGTAGCCGAATCCCTCCGATTCGTCGATGCTGTGATCTCGGAGGCAGCGCAGGCGGGCGGCTCGTCCTTCGTGATGTACACGGCTGACCATGGTGAGAACCTGCTTGACGACGGACGAAAACTTTTTCAACACGCGCTGAAAGATCCGACGCGCTGGGACACGACAGTCCCGGCCGTAATTTGGGCGAGCGATGAATGGCGCGCCAGCAACTCCGCGTCTTGGGAACGGCTCCGTGCCAACCATGAAGCCAAGGCGATGCATGCCGACCTTGTGCCCACCCTGCTCGGTTCAGCGGCCATTAGATATGTCGACGAGCGGCGAGTGGCTATCGATCTCGGAGCGATGTCACCAGTTGCCGATAGAACCCGGTGGGTAATGCGACGTCTCGGTGAGAAGATAAATGGCGACCAACTGCGCCAAGCACAGCCCGGGCGGCAATAGGCGTGGGGACCAGAAAATAACAAATCCTAGGCCGAAGCGGGGGCAAATTGCGAAATTTCGCAAATTCGAAAGTCCAGTGTCCTTATTGAAGCAAGCCTTCGCGCGTCGATTTCCGCGCACTTGACCCATCGTTGAACCTTAAGAGCATTCCAACCCCGCACGCGGGCCAGGCGTTGGCAGAGAAACCGACCTGCGCTACAAGGTGAGCGGCAGCGCCGATATGACCGACCCATCAATGGTGCGAGCTTTGGCGAGCCCGCTTAAGAGCATGGTCCGGGATTCGTCGGCGACAGTGGTGAGCGCAGCGATGCGCATCCCGTTCAAGAGATCGAGTCGAATTCGGC
>NZ_JBFUIU010001133.1:0-2302 GCF_056401695.1 Variovorax sp. P4_D9 | reverse complement strand
CCCCAGAAGATCACGCCGACGAACACCGCGACCGGGTTCATGCGGCTGGTCTTGCTGGTCAGGAAGGGCACCAGCAGGTTGCCGATCAGGGTGTGGATCACCAGCGAGGTGCCGCCCACCAACAGCGTCATCTCGATGCCGTTGAACTGCAGGAAGGCCACCAGCCCGGCCGCCGCCATCACGATCACGGAGCCGATGTAGGGGATCAGGTTGGTGACTGCGGCGACGATGYCCCAGACCGCCGCGTTCTCGAGCCCGAGGCCCCAGAACGCAATGCCGGTCGCGACGCCGACCATGGCACTGGTGAGGATCTGCACCAGCAGGTAGCGCTCGATATGGCCCGTGATGTCGTCGAGCACGTTCACCGTGATCTTCTTCTTCGCCAGGCTGGGCCCGGTAATCTTGACCAGCTTGCGGCGGAAGGTGTCGCCGCTGCCGAGCGCGAAGAAGGTCARGAAGGCCACCAGCGTGAGCTGGCCGGCCGCAGCGATCAGGCCGACGGTGCCGCTCCACATGTAGTCGCGCACGTTGAAGGACGGCCGCTCGATCACGACCCGAGCCACGCCCTTGCGCGCAGCCACCTTGGCGGAGTTCTCCTCGGCAGCCTGTTCGAGCTGCGCCGCGGCCTTCTGCACGGTGGCGAGTGCGTTGGCGTCGGACGTGCGGCTGCTGGTGTGCATCGCCATGCGCAGCTTCTGCGCCGCGACCGGCAAGGAGTCGACCAGCTCGGAGGCGCTGCCGGCCAGCGAGTAGCCGGTCCAGCCGAAGGCGCCGCCGATGCCGAGCAGGATCGCGGCCGCGCCGATCCAGCGCGAGATCTTCCAGCGCTCGAGCTGGTTGACCAGCGGTGCCAGCGCGTAGGTCAGCATCAGGCTCACCATCAGCGGGATGAAGACCGCCGCCGCCCAGCGCAACGCGAACACGCAGGCCAGCACCGCCAGCACCACCAGCGAGGCACTGCGGATGTCGACCGGCATGGCCAGCAGCATCCGATCGGGCTCCGGCGCCTCGGCCGCGACGATCTCATTCGCTTCGACTGGCTCGCTCATCGGGCATCCTTGAGCACTTCGCGCACGGTCGACAACTGGCGCCGCGACACCATCACCGGCTCGGGAATGCCATCCAGGCGCAGCGCCCAGCCTTCGGCATCCTCGCCGTCGTCATACTTCTCGAGGGCGCGAATGGCGGCGCGGGCCACCAGCGCGTTGCGATGGACCCGCACGAAGCGGGCCGGATAGCGCTCCTCGAGTTCGGCCAGAGAGCCATCGAAGATGTGGCTGCGCGAGGCCGTGCGCACCGTGAGGTACTTGAGCTCCGACTTCAGGTAGAGGATATCGGACAGGGGCACCCGCTCGGTGCGGCCACGGTCCTGGATCAGCAGTACGTCCTGCGTCTCGGCGACCGGCGCCCGCCGCTCATTCAGATAGCGCTCGGCCTTCTGCAGGGCCTGTTGCAGGCGCTCGGCCCGCACCGGCTTGGTCAGGTAGTCGACCGCCTCGAGCTCGAAAGCAGTGACCGCATGCGCCGCATAGGCGGTGACGAACACCACGGCCGGCGCGCCCGGCCGGCTGCGCAGGTTGCGCGCCAGCTCGAGCCCATCGAGTCCGGGCATGTGGATGTCCAGCAGCACCAGGTCAAAGCGCGCATTGGCCAACTGGTCGAGGGCGCCCTCGCCATGCGCCGCCTCGGCCACCACCTCCGCGGGCGGGGAATGGCAATCGGCCAGCAGGGTGCGCAGGCGCGAGCGCGCCAGCGATTCGTCGTCGACGATGAGGGTGCGAAGCGGAGGCATGCTCATGGTTCAGCAGGAATGGCGATGCGGACGCGATAGTTCTTCTGGTCCATGCCGGCACTGAACTGCGCCTGCATGTCGTGCAGCAGGCGCAGGCGGTCGCGCACGTTGCCGAGGGCGATGCCGTGGCCGCGCGGCAGCGGCGCGTCGGCCCAGCGTAGCGGCGGCAGGCTGTTGATGACCTCGATCAGCACCATCGCGCCGCGGCGCTCGGTGCGGATGCGCAGGCGGCCACCGTCCGGGCTCGGCTCGACGCCGTGCTTGACCGCGTTCTCGACCAGCGGCTGCAGCAGCAGCGGCGGCAGCCGGGCCCCGTGGGCCTCCGGATCGATATCCCAGCGGATCCGGAGCCGGTCGCCGAAGCGTACCTGCTCGATCGCCAGGTAGCGCTCGGCCAGCGCGATCTCGTCGGCCAGCGTGACCGATTCGCCCGGGTCGGCCAGGGCCTGGCGGAACAGTTCGCTCAAGTCTTCCAGCATGGCCTCGGCCTTGGCCGGCTCCTGCCGCACC
>NZ_JBFUIU010001132.1:0-2307 GCF_056401695.1 Variovorax sp. P4_D9 | reverse complement strand
GCCAAGCGCATGGGGGTGTCGGTCAATTTGTCCACCACGCTGGCGGTCATCATCGATTCAAGCAATCCCACCATGGCGATGGCAAGAGCGGGTAATTCGATGAGTTTCAGCGTCGCCATGGAAAAGGGAACGGCAGGCCACGCGCTTCGAAGTCGTGACCTCGGTGACTCAGCTCGAAGAGTTGAGGCGTGCCAGTCGCTACCCCAAGTTCAAAGCCGTGCTTCAGCCGCACCGCGTCGGCGCGATGGTCCACAACCTACAGCGTGCTTTGGTGCTGGATCGCCTGCCGACGGACATCGAAGCCGACGACCCGTTTGATGCGTTCCTGCTGGCGATGACCGTCGTCGGCGACGCCGACTACATGGTGACCGGCGATCACCGCGCTGGCCTTCTGAAGCGCGGGCATTTTGGCCGCTGTCGCATTGTCACCCCAGTCGCTTTCTGCGCCGAGGCACTTTGACTGGTTCTGTCGCTACAAGGGTTGGAGGAGAGCGTTCGAAGTGATGGGGTCAGTGCCCGCTGACATCCGACGGCAGGACAGAGAAGAATGGTTCTTCCGTTCTCCCCTGGAGTGGCCATGCAGATCAAACTGAGCCTCGTTTTTTGCGAGGACACGGCGGAATCGGACCCGCAACCGCTGTTCACGCTGGAGGTCGTCGCGCAACCGACCATCGCGACTCTGGGCTTGCGCCTTGCCGACGGCAAGGCAATGCTCGCGCGATTGCAGACCCAAATCGTCACGCGGCAGGTCGAACTGCTCAGCCGGTGCGAAAAGCACCTGCCACCGTGGCCGCGCTGGATCTCGGCGGAGCTTGAGTTTGTGCAAAGCCGATTGGCCGCGACGATTCCCTATGCAAAGTCGGCCGAACTGCTTGGGCTGTTGTTGCCGGTGGTCAGGGCGAACGCGCCGAGCACGGTGCGAGAGCACACGCTGGGAGTCGGCCGCCGACTGAATGCGCAAGGCCTGGAGACCCAAGAAGACCCAGTCGCGGTGAAGAGCGTGTTGGYCGTCACAACGGTCGGCCTCGACAGCGGATACCTGCGGCACTGCCACCCCGACCACGAGAAATCTTTCGAGGTCKTCGCTGGCCGCGCGATGCGCGTCGGCGTCGGTCAGCGCAGCCTTGCGTTCGTTCGCACCATCGAYGAGCATTCGCGCGAACGGGTGCGAGGCGTGCTTGCTGCCTTCGGCAGACAGGATAGGTTGRTGGAGGTGTTCACCGACGGCGACACCCAGCTGCGCCAATGGCAGCTGACGGCTTTGCCCCGGGCGACTCACATTCTGGACTGGTATCACCTGCGACGACGCGTCAGCAAGCTCGATGCCGTCGTGCACAGCAAGGCGACGGCCGGCCAACTCAAGCCCGTGGACCATGACCGATTGYCGTATCTGGCCGGTGGACTGAAGTGGCGGCTGTGGCATGGTCGGCCCGCACAGGCCAGGCGTCGCCTCGAGGCGATGCTGCATGTCTTGGGAAGACCGGGGGTGGCACGCAGGGCCGCAGTCCCACTGATCCGCAAGCTCACCGTCGAACTGCTCAKCTACCTGAGGAACAACGCGGATTCGCTGCCGGACTATGGGCGTCGCTATCGAGCGGGCCGGCGCATCTCCAGYGCCTTCGTGGAGTCCGCGGTCAACCAGCTGATCGACAAGCGAATGTCCAAGTCGCAGCAGATGCGATGGGATCCAGAGAGCGCRCACCTGCTACTGCWGGTGCGAGTCCGCGTCGTCGACAGCCAGCTGCGTGATGACTTCGCGCGTTGGCACCCCGAGTTCCCGTCCAACGCGTCAACGCTGGCAATGGCAGCTTGACAACCCCATCAAATCAGACGCCGACCGGCTCTTTCACGGTATAGGAGAAGACCGCACCCGCCTGGGAATTCGGGATGGTCTGCCCGTGCACCGCGGTCGCCAATCCGGCGTAGTAGCGCAGCAGTCCGACTGCCCGCGAGCGTCTCCCTATTGTTGCGCTGATCGGGGCGCCCATGTCCAGGGTATCGAGCAGCGCGAGCTCGTTGAAATTCGCATCGACGAGGTCCGCGAGCTTCAGCAGGCATTGCTGGCGGTCAAAGGGCTTCATGCGTTTCCAAGGACCCTCCAGGGCACGTCGCGCCGCAGCGACCGTCGCGTCGATGTCTTCAGCCGCGGCCCAAGCGACATTCGCGAGAAGTTCTCCCGTTGCGGGATTGCGCGTTTCGAAGGTCTTGCCCGATAGCGCCGGCACGCGCCGCCCGTCGATCAGAAGAAGGCGAGGACTGTCATCCAACCAGGCGGGGACGTCTTGTCTATTACGCATGCTGCAGGGC
>NZ_JBFUIU010001131.1:0-2307 GCF_056401695.1 Variovorax sp. P4_D9 | reverse complement strand
GTCTGGATCGATCGGGCGATTCGCGCGTTCGGGGTCGTCATCGTTGTCCATGGGTGCGAAGGGCGAGGTTGGCGAAGGGCGCGGCGGAGTGGGTGTCGACGCCTGGCGTCGCGCACTTGCCGCGGCAAGTGGCGTCACTGGTTCTGGATCGGGTGCTTTGCCGAAGTGGTTGCATAGTCAGGCGCGCCCAGCGGCTTCATGCCCCGCGCTGGAGCCCATGGACGTGCGCCCTTGAGTCATCCGGGCGTCTTATCTATGCTGCGAATGGACAGCCAGCTGGCGCTGGTAGGGGTTGCTTCRGCGCCCGCCCATCACGGGCGGTTTCTCGATGCCGGTGGCTGTCTCTCAAACTTGCTACTGCGGACGTTAGTCTCGCTCGTCTGTGACGTCGTCACGCGGGCCGGTGTTCAGGTCGCCAACGAGGTCAGTCAGCACCGCATAGCCTGCCTCAAGGGCGCCGATGTAGGTCGGGAAGCCTGCAGCAGCTTCCAGCAAGGAGATGAACTCGCTGGAGTGATCGAACGATTCCAGGATCACCCAATAGTAGTGGCCTTCGCTATGGCGGCTCACCGTCAACGCGAGCGAAAGGAGTTTGTGGTCCATCTTGCCATTTTCGGTTCGCGATGTAACAGTCGGACGCCTGATGCCACGCCGGCGAGAAAGCCGGCCACGCGCCCCCTTCGAAAGGGCTCCGCTGTGGACACATCGATTGTCGAACGCTTCCACTACCAAGGTTGGCGTGTTCTGGTCTACGTCTGGTGGGATCTATCCGACCGGCGCTTCGCGGGCAGGGCCGAGCTGTACCGACAGGGCGCCTTCAGGTGCCGAATCGCATTGGGCAAGAATTTCGAGAACGTTGAAGAGGCGGTGGACTCCTTGCGGAGCAGGGCCCGCGCATTCATTACGGACTGGGAGCGACGTGTGCACAACTCCGACAGCGAGTTCAGTGAGTTGTAACCGTCACCGGGTCTCTGTCAAGCTCTTGAGGGGCACACTAAGGGCCCTTCAAAGGCTGCAGCTCCGTCCGTAAGAACGGAAGAAGGAGATTCCCATGCTCACCGATGGTGGGGCGCAATTTGGCTATCGCGAATGGGTAGTACGCGTGGAGATCACGGGTGCCGGAGAGGCGCTCTCAGGGCGTGCGGACCTCCTTCGGAAGGGACAGCACAAGTGCCGCTTGGTGCTGTCCACTTCGCGCCTCGACGCAACTGCCGCAAAGCTCGCGCTGTGCACCAAAGCCCGCGACTTCATTGACGACTGGATGTCCCGCAACAACACCGGCGAATCGCGATTCTCGGATCTGTAGGGCTGCATCGCGGCGAAGTGGAAGAGCTCCGGCGATGTTAGAGGCGCTTCGGCAACCCGCTCACTGAGAGGGGGGCCTCGATACCGGCGGCCCCGTCGCGACCATTCACGCAGGCGCAAAAAAGCCCGCCGAAGCGGGCAAGACCTTCTTGCTGCAAGGTCGAGAGGGGATGGCTCATGGTGGAACTCATGCCTGAACCGGGCCTGAATGTCCCGCAAGGCCGGGGGCTGAAGCTGCCGCACTGGGCCCCGATTGCTCCACAGATTTGTCCACCGCCACGGTGGAGACCCTGCCACTCAGGATTGACGCAATCCCACACAATTTCGCCGAGAAGCTGTACACTTTTGTATTACATGAAGCGAGTAGTCTTTTTCATTTTTCGATCTTGCCCGTGAAGAGGCAGGGAGGATGGGAATGGAATCTCTCTCCGAGGGCGATGGGGCTATACGCGACTCGCTATCAGCGCGAGTAGCTGCTTTCGCGTTGGCAGCCAGGAAGAATGCGGGAAAACCGGCTGACTCAAAAAGATCGTACTTTGCCGACTACGATCCAACGAGGGGCGGATGGTTTGTCAACAATATTGACATCCGCGAGCAGTCAGCGTTGACCGGTGAGCCTATCGACTACCGCCCGGATCAGGTTCTACGTCGTGACACCCCCCGCGCTTCGCCTGAAATTACCGCCCGACCGACCTTTAAGGCGATGAACTTTTTCGACACTCCGTCTTCTCTGACCTTCACTCCGGTGCGCCCAGCGCCTTCATGTGCGCCACGATCGCCTCGAGCTGTGCGAGGTCGAACACCCCATGCAGAATCACCGCGCCGGTGTTGAGCACGTCCAACTCCTTGATGGCGTGCTCAACCTTGGGCAGCGGGTATTCCTCGGCTACGCGGACCTCGTGGTTCCTGCGGGCGATGCGCTTGGGGTCAGGAGGCTTGAGGGGCATGTCCAAGGATAACGGGCGGCACAGCACCTCCGGTTTCTCGGGCGCGCGGGGAATC
>NZ_JBFUIU010001130.1:0-2308 GCF_056401695.1 Variovorax sp. P4_D9 | reverse complement strand
GGCCGCAACAACGCGCTCAGCACCGCGCCCGGCGATGTCGGCAGCCCCTGGGCCATCGGCGCCGCCGAGGGCGGCCACAAGAGCATCCTGCCCGAGCTCGGCACGGCGGAGGATTTCCGTCGCCTGGTGGCATCTGCGCGCGCCCAGGGCCTGGACATCGCCATGGACATCGCCTTCCAGTGCGCGCCCGACCATCCCTACGTCGAGGCGCACCCGAAGTGGTTCCGCTGGCGGCCCGACGGCAGCGTGCAGTACGCCGAGAACCCGCCCAAGAAATACCAGGACATCTACCCCTTCAACTTCGAGAGCGAGGATTGGCGGGGGCTCTGGACCGAACTCAAGAGCGTGCTCGATCACTGGATCGCCGAGGGCGTGACGATCTTCCGGGTCGACAACCCGCACACCAAGTCCTTCGCGTTCTGGGAATGGGCGATCACCGAATGCAAGCGGACGCACCCGGAGCTGATCTTCCTGGCCGAGGCCTTCACGCGGCCCAAGGTGATGCGCCGCCTGGCCAAGCTCGGCTTCACCCAGTCCTACACCTACTTCACCTGGCGCAACAGCAAGGACGAGCTCACCGAGTACTTCAGCGAACTCTCGCGCAGTCCGGGTGCCGACTACTTCCGCCCCAACGTCTGGCCCAACACGCCCGACATCCTGCATGCGGCGCTGCAGACCGGCGAAGAGGCCACGTTCAAGTCAAGGCTGGTGCTGGCCGCGACGCTGGCGGCCAGCTACGGAATCTACGGCCCGGCCTTCGAACTGCTCGAGCACTTGCCGCGCGAGCCGTCGAGCGAGGAGTACCTGGATTCCGAGAAGTATCAGTTGCGCCACTGGGACTGGGGGCCGGACAGCGGCCTGCGCCCCTTCATCGCGCGCATCAACCGCATTCGGCGCGCCAACCGGGCGCTRCAGTCCGACCGCAGCCTGCGCTTCCTCCCGATCGACAACGATCAGTTGATCGCCTACATGAAGGCCTCGCCGGACGGCAGCAATGTGGTGGTGACGGTGGTCAACCTCGATCCGCACAACGCGCAATCTGGCCACCTGTCGCTCGACCCGTCGGAGATTGACGTGCCGCGCGGCCAGCCCTTCCAGATGCATGACCTGCTGACCGACCAGCGATTCGCCTGGCACGGCGAGCGCCACTACATCCTGCTGGATCCGCAGCACATGCCGGCGCACGTGCTCGCGGTGCGGCGCCGGCTGCGCGACGAGCGCGATTTCGACTACTACGTCTAGGCGGCACCTCATGAACGCCCCCGTACCCAAGCTGGCGCTCGAGACCACCGAGATCGACACGTCCGGCGACCCGACCTGGTACCGCGACGCGGTGATCTACCAGTGCAACGTGAAGGCCTTCTTCGACTCCAACGGCGACGGCGTCGGCGACTTCCAGGGTCTGGCGAGCAAGCTCGACTACGTCAAGGACCTCGGCGTCAACACGATCTGGCTGATGCCCTTCTATCCCTCGCCGCTGCGCGACGACGGCTACGACATCGCGGCCTACGAAGACGTGCACGCGCAGTACGGCACCTTGCAGGACTTCCGCGACATGCTTGAGGAGGCGCACAAGCGCGAGTTGCGCGTCATCATCGAGCTGGTCATCAACCACACATCGGACACGCACCCGTGGTTTCAGGCCGCGCGCATGGCACCGCCAGGATCGCCCGAGCGCGACTTCTATGTCTGGAGCGATCACGACCAGTTGTACCAGGGCACGCGCATCATCTTCACCGATACCGAGAAGTCGAACTGGACCTGGGACCCGGTCGCCAAGGCCTACTACTGGCACCGCTTCTTCAGTCACCAGCCGGACCTCAACTTCGACAACCCGCAGGTGCTCGAGGCAGTGTTCCGAACCATGCGCTTCTGGTTCGACATGGGCGTCGACGGCTTCCGGCTCGACGCGATTCCCTACCTGATCGAGCGCGACGGCACCTCCAACGAGAACCTGCCCGAGACTCACGTGGTGATCAAGAAGCTGCGTGCCGCGATCGACGCTAAGTACAAGAACCGCTTCCTTCTCGCCGAGGCCAACATGTGGCCCGAGGACGTGCGCGAGTACTTCGGCGACGGCGACGAGTGCCACATGGCCTACCACTTTCCGCTGATGCCGCGGATGTACATGGCGATCGCCCAGGAGGACCGGGACCCGATCGTCGAGATACTGCAGCAGACGCCCGAGATCCCCGACGGCTGCCAGTGGGCGATCTTCCTGCGCAACCACGACGAACTCACGCTCGAGATGGTGACCAATCGCGAGCGCGACTACATGTACACGACCTATGCGGCCGACATGCAGGCG
>NZ_JBFUIU010001129.1:0-2310 GCF_056401695.1 Variovorax sp. P4_D9 | reverse complement strand
CAGCTACCCTACACCTCGGGATGGCTCAACGCCTTTCTGTCTTGGACAAGAGTGGGTCCACCCCTTTCGATGGCGACCGCCCCGCCCTGCCCCACCCTTGCGCTGGTCGCCAAACAGGGCATGAGCATCTCAAGGCGGCCGTTTCCTCATTCGAATCAACCACTTGCGCGCGCCGCCGTCAAAGTTAGACCTTAATCTTGATGGAATCTCGGTCTAACTATGAACGAGCTCAGATATTCCCACCGAACTGGCTCTCTTGTTCTTGGATCTCTCTTCTAAGACAAAGAAATTCCGTGTGAGTTGACACCCGTGTGAGTGGCGTCTCCGACGGCTCCAGGCCGCGGCGTGCGCATGGTCGGCCCGCCTTGAACGAAGTCAGGCGGGAACGACCGGGCGGCGCGGCGCCCTCCCACTGTTTCGCTCATTGTTTCGCCGCGCAACAATGAACGCAACAATGGGCCATCCCAGTTCGCAGCGAAGGCTTGTTGCGGGATTAGTTCGCAACGGATCAATGGGTGAAACAATGGGAGGGCGCGCGGGGCCACGCGCCAAGGCGCGAAGCTATGCCTGCACGGGGCGAGCTTCAGCGGCGACCTGGAGCAGTTGCTCGGGCGTCGGCTCGTCCCATCGTTCGCCGCGCGATCGGAACCCGTAAAACTTGACCATCTCGCCTCGCACAAGATTGTGGTTCCATCCGCTCGTCTGTAGTCGCTTGATGATGCTGGCGTGAGCCCTGCGGCGCATTAGGTCTTCGAGCAACTCGCCTGCAATGACCGCCTGCTGCTCCAACGGCAGTTGCTGGAGTTCAGCCACGAGCTCATCTCGGACCCGCAACTTGAACTGTTCGCCCCAGGCCTTCATGCGAGCGTCCTGTTCGCGCCGGCTCTCCGGACTTGATGGGTCGGCCTTTGCTGCAGCCTCCTCCATCTGTGCAACCACGATCTTGGCCTCGTTGGGCAACATGGTCTTGAGGTAGCGATAGTTGTCGCGCACCGGCTCGGCGAAATCGCTCTTGATGCGCCGCTCCAAGCCGTTGAGCCCGGACTCGAACGCCTCGACGCCAAACTCCTCCATGAGCGACTCCGCCTTCGCGGGTTCGATCGCCAGCGCCTCGGCCCGCCCGACCAAGGCCAGATCGACTGGCCGATCGTGGTCGGTCATCAGCGAGCGCTGCCTCTTGCTTCGGACGCGAAACTGGAGCGCGGAGATGAATCGGCCGCTTTTGTACTCGACCATCTCGAGTTCGATGTCGCTGATCTGGTTCACCTGAGCAATGGCCTTGTTGAGGACATCCCTCTTGAAGACGCGGTACTCGAAGTTGGCGGACTTCTCGGTGTCGGGTCGGCCCGTGAGGACGGGGCGCCACCAGTTCCAGTCCTGCTGCGGCGTTTGGCCAACCCCCTTGTATCGCGCACAGTTCTCATACAAGGACAGAGCCGCGTGGGTGGTGAACTGGACCATGATTTCCATGTCCAAGTGCGCCCAGACGTAGGGCTGCAAGAGCTCCTGTCGCATGTTCACGGCGTATGACCATTCCACCCAGGTCTCGCCTTGTCGCAACTCGAGGTTGGCGTGGGCGAGCATGCCGCATGCCGCCCATAAAGTGCCCTCCCCTTTGGTCGGCGATTGCCATTCGACCAGCGTCGTGATCATCGCGCGCAGGTGCCGCTTCACCAGCGCCAAGTCCTTCGAGTTGTATTCGATGCCTTGAACGATCTCGCGCAACGGAGCGCTGTGAGTCTCGGTGTCCATGCCCTGGCGCTGGGCCTCCTTCAAGAGCTTGTTCCAGATCTTTCGTCCGAGCAGAGTGATCTTCTGATTCTTCGGAGAGACAGCCAGGGTGTTGACCGGCTTTCGCATCCGGCTGTCCTCCAACTCGGGGACGCCATGGATCACGCGCCTTGGCTTGGGAACGGGAGACGGCGCGGCGGGTATGAGGTCCATGGCGCACAACTATAGGGCAGGAACGGCTTGACGTGAAAGTGGGGCTTCACATGAAGTGGGCTGCAAAAGCGCCTTTGATCTCCTTCAACTCTCCGAAACCAGCTTTTTTGGCTTTCGGACGGGCCTCAAGTCCCTGAAATCTCTCACCTGAAACGCGGGCGCCCCGTGGGTCGTCCCTGCAATCTCTCACCTCAGAGGTCGTTTTCGCGCCGAAAGTGGCCCCCAAGCGCACCTTTTCGGCCGTCYGGACCTCCAGATGACCGTCCCCCGAAGTCACTCACCGAAGTCCCTGCAAAGCTTCACTTCAGGCCCCGAGTCCCCTCACCTTCATCCCCGCAGAACCTCCAAAACTCCCCGCCTCTTCTC
>NZ_JBFUIU010001128.1:0-2322 GCF_056401695.1 Variovorax sp. P4_D9 | reverse complement strand
ACCTTCGGTCATCGTGGCGGATCCGCGGGTGTCGCGCGGTGACAGGCCGGACAGTCACTGGCATCGGATGGACACCGACGCGACCGTGTGCCCGGAGGCCGTGACCGCCGCGCTCGGCGGGCTTTGGGATGATTGGGTGGAGCCGCCCAGACCGCAGTACATCTTCTGGGCGCTGGACCTGGATTCGCAGGCGGCCGTGGCGGGCGGCGCCATGCGCCGCCTGGTCGAGCAGATCGGCGGCATGCCCGTCATCGTTGGCAACGAGATCCAGAGTGAATCGTTGCACGCGTCGATCATGGGGACGATTTGCAACGCATTTCTGGTGATGGCCGACATCACGGATGACAACGTCAACAGTTGCATCGAGGCGGGCATGGCGCTGGCAGCGGGCACCAACGTCAGGCTCATTTCCCGCGGCAAGGCAAGAAACCCGCCCTTCATGCTGCGCGCGGCGGGCCAATTGCTCGGCTACGCGGACACGGCCGAGCAGATCGGCGTATTGCACAGGCTCGTGCGCCCATTTCGCCGGCGGATCATCAACGCGGAGCTCTGAGGCAGCTGCAGCAGCTTAGGCCTAGCGTGGCCCGGCACGCGGCGCCTCCCCAAAATGGGAGAGGCGGCCGCTTGCCGGCCTTGACGTTTTCCCCGAAGCTTGGCGCCTCGACGCAACTTCAACACCCGCCGATGGCCACCGACGACACGACCCCCATCACGTTCATCGTCCCCGGCCAGAGCGGGTCCATCGCGCCCGCGCCCGCCGCCGCCGCGATGTTCAGCAGGGCCGGCGGCCTTGGCACCGCGGCTCAGGCCTTGCCCACCGGGGATGTCAAGTCGTCGGTACGCATCGGCACCCAGCGCGACGGCGCTGCACCGGTGCGCGTGACTGCCGTGCCCGGTGAAGACATCGTCGCCCTGCATATCGAAGACGGCCCGGTGCTGTTGCTGCACCCGGCCACCGCACGGGCGCTGCTGCTCGGACCGGCCGGCCCCTCGCGCGCAGGCGGTGGCGATGTGCCGGTGCAGGCCCAACTCCATTGGCCCGGCGCCGACGCGGCAGAGGCCACCCGCGACTTGAGCGACATCGGCCGCGTCGCGATTTCGGGCTTCCAGGTCATTGGCAACCTGCTTAAAGGGAAGGCGGCCGAGTTCGCCGGCGACAAGATCGTGAAGATGGTGGACAGCCAGGTCGACGCCGGCGTCTACGCCCTGCAGGCCGACCGGCTGGACAAGCTCAAGGGCAGCGGCAGCAAAGTGAACAAGATCCCCGCCACACGGGAGCCGATCCTGGTCCTGTTGCATGGCACCTTCGTCGAAACCGCCAGCACTTTCGAGAAACTTTGGCTTGCCCACCGCGCAGGCGTGAACCAGCTCTTCGGCAAGTACAACGGTGCGGTCTACGCACTCGACCATCCGACACTCGGCGCCAGCCCCATCGCCAACGCCCGCACCCTGGTCGACGCACTGCCCGACGGCGCACGCCTGCACCTGCTCTCGCATTCGCGCGGCGGTCTCGTGGCGGAAGTGCTGGCGCGCCTGGCCGGCCAGGGCGGTGAACTGGGTGATGCCGATCTTGCCTTTTTCTCCGACCCCGCCTATGCCGGGCAGGCGAAGGAATTGCGCGACCTGGCCGCGCTCGTCAAGGCCAAGAGCATCCAGGTGGAACGCGTGGTGCGGGTGGCCTGCCCGGCGCGCGGCACCCTGCTCGCGTCGAACCGCCTTGACGCTTACGTGTCGGTACTAAAGTGGACGCTGGAAGCCACTGGCCTGACCCTGGCCGGCGGCTTCGTCGACTTCGTGGGTGAAGTGGCGCGCCGCCGCACCGACCCGGCGTCGGTGCCCGGGCTGGCGGCGATGATGCCCGACACCCCACTGGTGAACTGGCTGAACGCCGCGCCCGAGCCGATCGCCGGAGACCTGCGCGTGGTGGCCGGCGACCTCCAGCGCGGCAACAGCGTCGGCAGCTGGCTCAAGGCGATGCTGGCGGACGCGTACTACTGGACCGACAACGACATCGTGGTCCACACGCGCTCGATGTACGGCGGTGCGCCGCGTGCCGGCGGCTCGACGTTCATGCTCGACCAGAGCCAGTTCGCGACGCACTTCAGCTACTTCGTCAACGAAACGACGGCGCAGGGCGTGCTGCGAGCCCTCACCGAAACGCAGCCCGAAGGCTTCAGGACGATCGGGCAGTTGTCCTGGGCCGGTGAGAGCGCGTCGGGCGAACGCGCGCGGCGCCCCACCGAGCCGGATCCCTACAAGCCGGCGGTCTTCGTGCTGCCGGGCATTCTGGGCAGCAATCTCAAGCAGGGCGCGGACCGCATC
>NZ_JBFUIU010001127.1:0-2327 GCF_056401695.1 Variovorax sp. P4_D9 | reverse complement strand
GTCCTGCGTCTCGGTGCGGTAGGCGGCGATGAGGTCATCGCCCGTCATACGACCCCGTACAGGTCAATGAAGCCGTTCGCCATCTGGCGCAACGTGTCTACGTTGTGGCGCATGTCCAGCGTCTGCCGGTAGTTCACCATGGCGAAGTGCGCGAGCATGGGCTTCTCCATCCTCGCTACTTGATCGCGCAGGTCTTGCACGTCGAAGGCGGTCTTGTGCGCCTCGGCTTGCGCCTGGTCGGATAGCTCGAGCAGCGCGGCGGTGTCGTCGCCCTTCGCGCCCTTCTTGGCAGCCTTGGGGATCTCGCCYRGCTGGAAMACATCGGCGTGGCGCAGGAAGCGCTCGGCGAGATCCGGCGGCAGCATGCGCGTCTGGCCCTTGGTGAAGGGCAGATTCGAGCCATACAGGTTGTCGCGCCAGTCTTCCTCACGGATGTAGGCGACGGGCACCAGTTCGAGCGTGTTCTCTGGCATGGGATGGTGTGCAGAAGGTGGATGGAAGAAAGGGCCGCTACGGGCCCTTTCCCTGGGGCAGCCGCTGATTAGCGGAGGCCCTTCATCTCGCCCTTGATGACGATGTCCAGCTGCGACACCTTGGCGTTTGCGGCGCCAGCGATCGTGAGGATCAGGTTCGCGGCCTTGGGCAGCGTCACGTTGGCGTTGGCAGTCACGTTGCGCAGACGGCCGGTGGCGTTGAGCACGAGGCCCGTGCCGAAGAACGTGGCGCTCTGCGGGACGTTCAGGTCGTCGATGCCGTCTTCGTACTCGAAGCCAAGCGAGCCGACGACGGCCGCGGACAGGGCGGTGGAGACGATGACTTGGCTGTCGTCAAGGCGCATGCCGTCCTGCAGCGGGCCGAGGACGACCTTGTCACCGATGCCCAGGGGAGCGGTGATGTCGGCATCGATCGCGGCGCCGGTGGCGTCGGTCTTGAGCTGGAAGTGCAGCGACGAGTCGTTGCCGTACGGTGCGTTGTGGAATTGACGAGCGCGGAACTGGGTCTTGGTAACGGTGGTCATGGTGTTGGGCTCCTGATGGGTTGATGAGACGAGGCCGGACCGGGATCACTCCCGGCCCAGGTGCCTATCAGTTGCGGGCGCTGATGATCGGCACGGCGGTGTCGATGGCGATCGCGCCGTAGTCCGTCATCTGCTTGCCGATGCCGTAGTCGACCTCGAAGCGAATCTTCGAGACGCCGCGGATCGCGCCGAGCAGCAGCTCCACCTTGTCGCCGTGGTCCAGCTCCTTCTCGCTCCAGAAGAACGGGACGGACGAGTCCTTGTGCGCGGCGAGCGCTTCGGCGACGGCCTGACCGCCCAGCAAGATCGCGCGGTCCACGGCGAACGTGGTGCCGAAGGCGGCAGGCACGATAGTGGACAGCTCGGTTTCGCTGGTGAAGTCCTGCGCGTACTGGATGGTGTCGCCCGCATAGAAGCGGATCGGCTTGGGCATCTTSACGATCAGGATGCCGTTCCACAGGCCTGCRTCRCCCAKGAACAGCGGGCTCATGTTGGCCTGGCTTGCGCGAGCCATGGCCGAGGCCTGGAACTGGCGGAAGTTCGGGTCCGTGGCGAAGCCCGAGTACTGAGCCGGGGACACCAGCAGCACGCGGATCGGCGAGTCGTTGGCAGCCTTGTCGCCTTCGAAGATCACGCACGGGGGCGGCAGCGGGATCTGCTCGATCGTGGTCCGGATCGCATCGATCGTGTCCATCTTCAGCAGGTTCGTGGTCGCGAGGTCCACGGCACCGGCGTTGATGGCGAACGGCTTGATGCCGCCGGTCGCGGCGATGAAGTGGCGATTCTTCGTCGGCGCCTTCACCGCGTTGACCATGATGGCGGCGAAGTCCGAATCGGCAGTCGTGGGGATCGCCCACTCGATGTTGTTGTGGAAGCCGCGGGCGCCGGCCATCTGCACGAGCAGCGACTGGTCCACGTACTTGTCCATCAACGACTGAGCGACCGGACGGCCCAGCATGCGGAAGTCGGCCGGGCTGCGGATGGACGTCATGACGTCGCCGAGGTCCACCGGGAAACGCGCCTGGTTGACGCGCAGGCGAGCCTCGGAGAGCTTCATGCCGACACCGCGGCCTTCAGCGTAGTTCGAGCCCATGACGGGCTTCGCGCCGACCGGGTTGAGCAGGTGGAACGAGACTTCGTCGCCGTTGCCMTTGGTCAAGTCCTGGCAGCGCACGATGGGCATGTGCTGGGTGGACTGCTTCTTGAGCGTGGCAACCGCGCCGGCCGTGCCCTTGGGCATGGCGCCGGTGAGGCGTGCGAGCGTCGAGTTGCGCTGGTTGTGGGTTGCGAACAGGCCTACTGCCTGCTC
>NZ_JBFUIU010001126.1:0-2331 GCF_056401695.1 Variovorax sp. P4_D9 | reverse complement strand
CCGCCCACCACCGCGATGCGGTCGCCCAGCCGCGGCGCCGCGTCCCACAGCGCGTTCACCGCGGTCTCCATGTTCGCGGCCAGYACGGCGCGCGCCGGCGGCAGGCCGTCGGGCAGCGGATGCACCGCATCGGCCGGCACCCGGTAGCGGGTCTGGTGCGGATGTAGGCAGAAAACGGCGCGGCCTCGCAATGCGTCCGGGCCCTGCTCGACGATGCCGACACTCGCATAGCCGTACTTGACCGGCCCGGGGAAGTCGCCCTGCTGGAAGGGTGCGCGCATCCGCTCGAATTCGCTCTCGGGAATCTCGCCGCGGAACACCAGCATCTCGGTGCCCCGGCTGACGGCGCTGTGAAGCGCACGAACCTCGACTTCGCCGCTGCCGGGCGCTGCGCCCGGCTCGGACCGGATCACGGCGCGGCCCGGCGCTTCGATCCAGCAGGCGCGGGGCTCGGCGGACATGACGCGAGAGGAATAGGCTGGCATGCTTTCAGCGCCCGCAGCGCGCGAGCACAACGAAGTTCTAACCGATGGAGAGCCATCTTAAGGCGATGCCTTTGCAGATTTCCACCGACGAGGGCGTCAGCCCCGCTGTCGATCCTCGAAGGCAGTGCCGACGGGCACGCCACCGCGGCCGAATAGCCGATGACGGAGATTCGATTCCGTGCACAAATTCACGCCGGCACCTCGGCCTTCTCTGATAGCCTGAACGCCATGCGCGCTCTCATTCTGTTCGTCAACATCGCGGTCCTCGCGACGGCCTACTGGTTCGCTTCACTGACCGGATTGCTGATCGCGACGGGGCTTTGCTTCGTCGTCGTCGCCGGCTTCTTCGCCTTCTCGATGGCCAACACCGAAGCCCGCGAATCGCGCAAGATGCAGCGCGCGATGGGCCGCAACACCACCTTCCTGGCCGAACTGCTGGGTCCGCGAAAGCCCTGACTCCGATTCGGAGCGTTCGGGGCGCGTACCGAGCACACCGTCGGCGTGAGCCCGCCCCCCGCTCTCCCAGGCCGAATCGAATTAGCCGGCGGCCGACTTCGCCACCGCGACCGCAGCCTCGCGTGGCAGCGTCACCGCGTTCTTCACCGCCAGGATCTCGGCCATCACGCTGACCGCGATCTCGGGTGGTGTCTTGCTGCCGATGTAGATGCCGATCGGGCCGCGCAAGCGGGCCAGCGATTGCTCGGTCTGATCGAAATGCTCGATCATGCGGTCGCGCCGTGCATCGGCATTGCGCCGCGAGCCGATCGCGCCGACGTAGAAGGCCTCGCTCTGCAGCGCCTCGAGCAGCGCCAGGTCGTCGAGCTTGGGGTCGTGCGTGAGCGCCACCACGCAGGTCCGCCGATCGGGCTTGAAGGCGATCACGGCGTCGTCGGGCATCTCGGTGGTGATGGCCACGCCGGGCAACGTCCAGGCCGTGTGGTATTCGGTCCGCGGATCGCACAGCGTGACCGCGAAGCCGCTGAACTTGGCCATCGTCGCCAGGTACTCGGCCAGCTGGCCGGCGCCGATCAGCAGCATCCGGTACTCGGGGCCGAAGGTGTTGACCAGCTCGGTGTCGTCGACCGAGAGCTCGGCCGGCGAACCGGCCTCGGCCAGCGCGACCGCACCATCTGCCAACCTGACCGTGCGCTGCATCAGCCGCCCCTCTTCAAGCGCCGCCACCAGCGTCTGCAGCGAGCCGGCGTCGGGGTCGTACTCAAGCAGCAGTTCGAGCGTGCCGCCGCAGGGCAGCCCGAAGCGATGCGCCTCGTCGGCCGTGATGCCGTACTTGACCAGCGCCGGCGCACCCGTCGGCATGACGCCGTCGCCATGGGCTCGGCTGTAGCGCGCGATCAGGTCGTCCTCGATGCAGCCGCCCGAGACCGAGCCGACCACCGCGCCATCCTCGGCCAGCGCCATGATCGAGCCGATCGGGCGCGGCGACGAGCCCCAGGTTCGCACCACGGTGGAGAGCAGCGCGCGGCGGCCGGCCAGCCGCCAGTCGCGCAGGGTGCGCAGCACCATGACGTCGAGATTTTCCATATCGCTTCTGTTTCCTGCTTCGCGCCGCTGCCTTCAGCCGGCGTCCTTGTCGGAGTCTGCGCCGGACTTCTTGCCGATGCCCAGCTTCTGCATGAAGCCCGCCACCGCGCCGGTTTTTTCGGCCGGGGCCGCGGCTTCGTCCGCCGCTTCGTCCGCCGCTTCGGGCGGCGGGCCGTAGCGGCTCTGCATCTCGGCGTCGAAGCGCTTGAAGAAATCGTCGGCGGTCGACTTGGCAGCACCGTCGATCAGGCGTTGGCCCAACTGCGCGATCTTGCCGCCGACCTGGGCCTGCACCGTATAGTCG
>NZ_JBFUIU010001125.1:0-2694 GCF_056401695.1 Variovorax sp. P4_D9 | reverse complement strand
CGCCGAGATTGAGCGCGAGTTCGAACGCCTGTTGCTGGTTGCCAGGCAGATCAGGGCGCTTGAGACACTGCAGCAGCATCAGGTCCGCAGCGGTGCGCAACCCACGATCGCACTGCTCGCGCGGCTGGCAGGTATCGGCACGGGAAGTGCATGGACCCTGGTCAAGGAACTGTTTGGCTGGCGGCGGTTCCACAACCGGCGTGAACTTGGCGGCTGCCTGGGCCTGGCGCCGACGCCCTACGCCAGTGGCACCAGCGACGTTGAGCAGGGCATCAGCAAGGCCGGCAACAAACGCAGTCGATGGCTGATGGTCGAACTCGCGTGGAGTTGGCTCCGCTTCCAGCCGGCCAGCCAGTTGAGCCARTGGTTCAATCAGCGCTTTGCCGTCGCCGGCAAGCGCATGCGACGGATCGGCATTGTGGCCCTGGCRMGAAAACTGGCGATCGCSCTRTGGCGCTATCTCGAATATGGTGAGATTCCACTCGAGGCAAGGCTCAAGCCACTGGGCAGCGAAGCGGTGACAGCCTGAACGACGCACATTGAGCGACAACAGGGGGTGAAGGTAAGCGCGCCCGGACAGTAAGAGGATTGCCCGACGGGTAATCGTAGTTTTAGATGGGGCGTGCAGTAACGGGGTTGATTCCAGCGCCTTGCGCATGCGGTATGTGGTGACCGGCCCCGACGCCGGCACGGATAGAAGTTGGACCGGGCAACCGCCCGGACATCATGCACCCCGACCTGAATCCCCTGTGCATCGCTTTATGCAAAGGGCCCCTCAACAGAGCAGAGGTCTTCGTCCACGGCACTGACTTATCAAACAGAGGTAATTGACCGTTAAAAATAATCCTCGAAGGGCTTGACTTTTAATGCCCCATAGAAGTCTTACTGTGTTAGTAATTTAAACGAAATCAAGGCATTATGTGCACTTCTTCAAGAGAAGGGTGAACCTTGATGGAAGACTTGCAGGAATTCGAGCGCTACATGGCCCATCTGAGCGAAGGGCTGGGTCATTCGGACCGTCATGCGGGYTTGCGGGGTTACACCACGGGGCTGATGTCGCCGCTGCAGCGCAAGAGCGTGGAGCCGATGGCGGCGCATATGGACCCGCTGAACGTTCGTTCGCGCCACCAGTCGCTGCACCACTTCGTGGCCGACGCGAATTGGTCGGACGAGCGGWTGCTGCTGGGGATATGCCAGTGGGTCGTGCCGTTGATGGATTTCAGCGACGGCGGTTGGTGGAKCGTCGACGACACGGGCTTTCCCAAGCAGGGGCGACACTCGGTRGGCGTCGCGCGCCAATACTGCGGGATGTTGGGCAAGCAGGACAACTGCCAGGTGGCGGTGAGCGTGTCGCTGGCCTGCGCGGCGGCCAGCATTCCGGTGGCGTGGCAGCTGTACCTTCCCCAGGAGTGGGCCGACGACCAGGCCCGACGCGAGAAGGCCGGCGTGCCCGAGGCGATCGAGTTCGCCACCAAGCCTCAGRTCGCGCTGCAGCAGATCGAACACCTGGTGGCCCAGGGGGCGCCGAGGCACTGCGTGTTGGCCGACGCGGGCTACGGCGCGGACACGGCGTTTCGCGAACGCCTGAGCGAGCTTGGCTTGCCCTACGTCGTGGGTGTGACAGGCAGCGTCACGGTGTGGCCGCCCGGGCACGAACCCCTGCCGCCCAAGCCTTACAGCGGTAGGGGCCGCGTGCCACGGCGGCTGCGCCGCGGCGACGCCACCGCCCCCGTGCACCGGCCCCGCACGGTCAAGGACGTGGCATTCGACATCGAGCCCGAYGACTGGCAAGAAGTCACCTGGCGCGAGGGCACGAACGCCGCGCTGCGCTCGTACTTCGCCCGTGTGAGGGTACGTGCAGCGCACCCGGGGCTGGCGCGGCTTTCATCATCACGCCAGTCTCAGCATTGCCGCCTACGGCTTCTTGGTCGCCCAGCGGCTACGACACCCCGACGAGACGGGGGGTAAAAAAAACTCCGCTCAATGCCAAACGCCTGCCCTACCCACGCATTACAAACCTCGGGGAAGCCCAGAGGGCGCAGCGCCACGTCCCATCCTCCATCACGAGTTTGCGATTGCATATCGGCGCACTACTGGCTCGTAACCTCCCCCGATGTCCCTGCTGTCTTGGGCATCAACGTGCACCAAATATCTAACACAGTAAGACTTCTATGGGGCATTAAAAGTCAAGCCCTTCGAGGATTATTTTTAACGGGGCGGTTTCAAGACCGAAGCGCAACAGGGTTGAGTTACTGAACTGACGCTGGCGGTGGATGGGACGATGCCAGTGTTCGTGCGAACACCTCGAGAGGCGTGTGCCACGCGTGCGTGGCGCGAGGCCGGTTGTTCATGCTGTCGGCGATCCCGTCGAGCTCGTCCTGGCTGAACAAGCTCAGGTCTGTACCCTTGGGCATGTACTGACGAAGCAGGCCGTTGGTGTTCTCGCAGGTGCCGCGTTGCCAGGGGCTGTGCGGGTCGCAGAAGTACACCTTCACCCCCGTCTGCGCTGCCAGATCCGCGTGACGCGACATCTCCTTGCCCTGGTCGTAGGTCAGGCTCTGGCGCATCGGCTCGGCAATCGAATTCAGCTTGGCAGAGAAGCCAGCAAGCGCCGAGGCGGCAGTCGCGTCGTCCATCCTGGCCAGCAGCACCAGGCGGCTCGTGCGCTCGACCAGTACGCCCACCGACCACCGA
>NZ_JBFUIU010001124.1:0-2337 GCF_056401695.1 Variovorax sp. P4_D9 | reverse complement strand
GGCATCTTCCCCTCAATCAGCCGCGTTCGCGCCGCTTGCACTGCTGCTTTGTGCACCAGCTCCGGCAAGGTGCGTCCGTTCAGATAGTGGGCGACCAAGGCTTCGGCGGCTACAAGAAAGAGGGCCATGGCGTGTCTCCCCAGGCCCCTCGGGGGGCATATAGACCTCAGCGGAGAGCGCCTCGCTGGTCCAGAGTGCCAGATCCCCCGATGTGGCCGGTGTCCGTGATCACTCGGCGTCTTCCGGCGCAAACGCCAGTTCAAGCTCGTCGAGGGCTTTACGGGCGTGGCGCAGCGCTTCCACGACCTGTTCGGGCGTCGCCGGCGGCATGTGCGGGGCCGCGTGTAGTGCGTTCTTAAGGCGCTCGCAAGCCGCCTCCCACATCAGGATCCCGCGCCGCCGCGCCATGTTCAGCTCCGTCATCCGACGTTCCATGCCCGGCAAGGCCGAGGGCGACCAGTGTGCGCGCTCTACGGACGTTCGTCGCTCGGCGCGCGATCCGGCCCCACTCGCATATCCACCAGGGACTTCGCCAGAGTGAGCCGTCGGCTACGTAGGCCGACAGCACGCGGCCGGTGCCGTCGTCTGGTTCCTGGTCGGGTACCAGCCGGATGGCCTCGCTTACCCACAGCCGATCGCCGGGCTCGCCATACGGGCAGTTCGTGTGGTCCTGCTGCTGCTGGTTGACCTCGCCGGCCAGCTCGCACCGGGTGAACCGATCTCACCACGCGCCGCGTCTGCGTCTTGCTGCCGTCGAGCAGAGCGCGCACCATTGGGGCGGGAAATGGGATTGGCCGATCTTTCATACGTCGGTCCTCATCGTTGGAGGCAACACATGTCCGACACCAGCTTTGAACACCACGGGCACCAGGTCACGATCAACGTCTGGCCAACCGGCGCGCGCTGGAGTTGGTCGTACCAGATCGACGACCGGAAGCCGTTTGACATTGCCGAGTCCGGTGCACGCTCGGAGGAACAGGCGCTGATCGAGGCAAGGCATGAGGCCATCGCGGCGATCAAGGACCTGGATGCCGAGCCGTAGGCTCGCGAAAGGGATGGAGACTGCCTTCATGCTGTGAGCTCCAAGACGAGGAGACGGACATGAAAAGAATCTCGGGCGAACGGACCCAGGCCAGAACCGGCAAGCTGATTTCATACCTGGTCGAGTACAACCTGGACGGCACGACCGGCAGCTGGGGCGGGGAGGTGCTCCTGCTGAGCGGCGAGCGACATAAGCTCGTCGGCGGCGTGGTCATCAACGTGACGGGCGACACGATCGCCCAGGCGGTCAACGTGGCGCTCGATGCGGAGATTGATCTGCTCGACTTCGAGGCGCTTAACTTGCAAAGCGACGACTGACGTTCCGCTGGAGCCTCGATGGTGGAGAACGCCGACCGGTGAGTTCAGGGAGGCGAAGGACCCCTGAGCTCTCGTCTTCCACTCCATCGACCGGAGTTCGCCTATGACCGACGATTGGCAGCGAATTTTCCTAGGGATTCGCTCATCAATGAGCACCGCGGCCCGGATTGATTCGAACGCGACGCGATGGCATCGCGAAGCCGGCGTTGGGCGGGCTGCACAGCCGCTGTGCAGGGCGCTTGGCGCCTCTGTCGAGGCCACTTTGCGCGTTCAAGTCGCACCTCGGGCATGGGCGGCAAACAGCGACCTCTTGGCGATGATGAGATTGGCCAGCCCGAATAGCTGAACAGCTGCGCCTCGTTCTTGGCCAGTCCCTTGTAGCGGGTCTTGCGGTGACGGAACAGGTTCTTGATCACGTGGGACGGGTGCTCGACCTTGGCCCGGATGCTCGCCTTCAGCTACTCGGCCTTCTCGGGCAGCCGCGTTCGGGTCCAGTTGCCGGCGCTTGCCCGGCTGCATCGCGATATGCCACTTCGGGCCCTGCGCTTCTGCGCGTTTGTCGACACCCCCGTAACCCGCATCTCCGAAGGCCACGGTCTCCTCGCCGTGCAGCAGCGCGCCGGCTTGCGTCACGTCGTTGGCGTGGGCCGCCGTCGCGACCACCGAGTGCGCCAGGCCCGAGTGGGCATCCACACGATGTGCGCCTTCATGCCTAATGTGGCGTTGGTCCCACTCTTGTCCAAGACAGAAAGGCGTTGAGCCATCCCGATGCGTGGGGTAAAAAGTTGTCGCCAAACGAACTTCCACCCCACTCACGAGAGGCCCAACGTGAAAGCATCATGCAGCATGTTCAGTCAGATCCTCAAGCTGATTCCGCGCATCGAGTTCGAGCACATCGTCAAGCGCACCCAGGCTGAATACGCGTCCAAGGGCTTCTCCAGTTGGGGCCAGCTGGTTGCGATGCTGTTTATGCTGTTT
>NZ_JBFUIU010001123.1:0-2338 GCF_056401695.1 Variovorax sp. P4_D9 | reverse complement strand
CGTCAGCGCCGCTTGCAGCAGCGCTGAACCCGTGTCTGTCGCTCCATGTCGCGGGCCCTCGGCTTCGTCGCTGGCAGGTTGGCTCACGGCTTCACCGCGCGCGACTCCCGCCCGCCCCGCTCGCGCGGGCATCTGACGCATGACCTCGGACATCGACATCTCGCTCAACACTTGCTCTCGTTTGGTCCTTCGCCGTTTGACTTCTGGCCTCTGACTTCTCGCTCCGGCTCAACGCCGTCGCCCTTTCAGGCGCAAGGCGAGATCTCCCCAGGTAAGAACGCACTCCTTCACTGCACAACCGCCGGATCTACGCCGCCTCGCCTTGATCACGAAAGCTTCGCGGTTCATGGCCCGCTCGCCCTGCTCGGCACCGCCTTCTATCCGGTTCTTGTCCATCGGCTCGCAGCTTCGCTCCGCGCTTCCTCCCCACACTCGGTCGCCCTGATGCAGTTGCGCTTCGCTTCGTTCGCTGTGATCAACTTACGGGAGGACTTGCACCTCCGGGAGTGCGCCCATGCTGGGCGCACCATGAAAAAGCCCGCCGGGGCGGGCTTGACGGTCCGGCCTGAGCGGCTATAYCCGTCCCATCAGCAGCAGTACGATCACGACCAGCAGCACTAGACCCAGGCCGCCGCTGGGCCCGTAGCCCCAGCCGCGGCTGTAGCCCCAGCTCGGCAGCGCGCCCACCAGCAGCAGGATCAGGACGATCAGCAGAATCAACGAGAGCGACATGGACTTCTCCTAGGGCGGGGTTTATGGAAGCTTCATGTTCTCCCCCTCGCCAAGGATCGATCGCGGGCAGGGGCCCCCTCCCGCGGTCAGGACTCTCCTACCGTTCGTGTCAGAGCCGGGCCAGTCGCTCGATCGCCGTACGCAGGGTTTCGTCCTTCTTGGCGAAGCAGAAGCGCACCACGCGCTGGTCGAAGCCGTCGCCGTAGAAGGCCGACAGCGGGATCGCGGCGACGCCGATCTCGCGCGTCAGCCATTGGCAGAAATCGGACTCGCCGAGCGCGCTGACCTCGCTGATGTCGACGCACTGGAAGTAGGTGCCGGCGCTGGGCAGCAGCTTGAACTGCGTCTTCGCGAGCCCCTCGGCGAACAGGTCGCGCTTGCGCTGGTAGAAGGCCGGCAGTTCGAGGTAGGGCGCCGGATCGGCCATGTAGCGGGCCAGCGCATGCTGCATCGGCGTGTTGACCGTGAAGACGTTGAACTGGTGCACCTTGCGGAACTCGGCGCTGAGCGCAGCCGGCGCCGCCACGTAGCCGACCTTCCAGCCGGTCACGTGGTAGGTCTTGCCGAAGCTGCTGACGATGAAGCTGCGCGCTGCCAGGCCCGGAAAGCGGGCCGCGCTCTCGTGGCGGGCGCCGGTGTAGACCATGTGCTCGTAGACCTCGTCGCTGATCACCAGCACATCGGTCGGCGCCAGCAGCGCCTCGAGCTGCCGCATCTCGCCTTCGGTCCAGACCGTGGCGCTCGGATTGTGCGGCGTGTTGACGATGATCGCGCGCGTGCGCGGTGACAGCGCGGCCGCGATCATCGCGAAGTCGGGCCGGAAGGTCCCCGGCGTGAGCGGTACCCGAACCACGGTGCCGCCGGCCAGGTCGATGTTCGGCACGTAGCTGTCGTAGCAGGGCTCCAGCACGATGACCTCGTCGCCGGGGCGCACCACCGCGAGGATCGCCGTGATGATCGCTTGGGTGGCGCCGGCGGTCACGGTGATCTCGCTCTGCGGGTCGTAGCGGTGGCCGTACAGGGTCTCGATCTTGGCCGCGATCGCCTCGCGCAGCGGCAGGATGCCGGGCATCGGCGGGTACTGGTTGTGGCCCGCCGCCATCGCATCGGTCACGGCCTGCAGCAGTTGCGGGTCGCAGTTGAAATCGGGGAAGCCCTGGCCCAGGTTCACTGCATTCTTCTCGGCGGCGAGCGCCGACATCACGGTGAAGATCGTGGTGCCCACGGCGGGCAGCTTGGTTTGCAGGGCGGGGGTGCGGACGGTCGCTCGGCTCACAGTTCGTAGTCCTGTTGATGACCGCTCAAGGCCTTGGCGATCAGGTTGCGATCGAGCCGGTCGGAGAGCAGCTCGGCGAATTTGAAGACGAAGTTGCGCAGGTAGGCGCTGCGCTTGAAGGCCACGCGGGCGATGTTGACTCCGAAGATGTGGCCCATCGGCCGCACCACCAGGTCGGCGTTGGAGTCGTCGCGCACCGCCATTTCGGCCACGATGCCGACGCCGAGGCCGAGCCGCACGTAGGTCTTGATGACGTCCGAGTCGATCGCCTCGAGCGCGATGCGCGGCGTCAGCTTCTTTTGCGCGAAGGCATGGTCGATGCGCGTGCGT